>JAVCCS010000212.1 GCA_030765365.1 Candidatus Theseobacter exili | reverse complement strand
ATATGCGGACAACCACTTTAAATCGGGAAATTTAAAGGTAAGAATAACAGGCTCAAATTATCTTGCCGCAAGAATGCTGGAATTGCTTACTATTGGCCAGATACGCAGTTTAATTATAATGCTATTAATTGTTTTTCTGGCATTCTGGATTTATTACCGTTCTTTAAGTTTAGCAATTATTGCAATGATTCCAAATTCTTTACCAATTGGAGTCAGTCTTGCTGTTATGGGGTTTTTAGGAATTGATCTTAATATTGCTACTGTTTTTCTATTTAATATTACGATAGGAATTTCGGTAGACGATACATTTCACCTACTGGATCACTACAGGAACTGGCTAAAACAGAAGCCAGGCAACTATGAAGAAGCGATCGTGAACATGCTGACAGGCAAAGTGAAACCAGTAATGGCAACTTCTCTTGCAATATCTGTTGGCATATTTATTTTGATATTTTCAAATTTTGTTCCGCTCAACCTTTTCGGTATATTTGTTGCTTTGGCGATAGTTTTTTGCCTTATGGGCGACCTTATAGCTCTTCCGGCATTACTTGCTATACGCGATGAGCTGCTGTATGGATGGAAAAGCATCTTTATAAAAGAACAGGTAAAATCACCCACTGATACTCAATGTTTGCCTGAATATCAATGATTACTGATCTGATTATTGCACCGTCAAAAGTGTCGCGGGCATCAAGAAGATATTGATCCCAATCCAGTGCAGGGATAATGCCTGTGCCGCCATAAGGAGCAATGGTAAACTGATATATGCCTTCCATATAGATATCTAAAGGAACATCCATCTGATTGGTGATTATAATATCTGCATCTTCCCATGCATCATCGTCAATGTCACATCCTGTAATAGAGAATACTGCAGCAAGTGTCAGAATAAGTCCAAAGTACAGTGCTTTGCGATTCATAATTTTCCCCTTTTAAAAGAATCTTTTTAAAGACATAAAAAGCCTATCGTCATCCTTATATTTGCCAAAAAAAGTATTGCGCGGTCCTTCAAAAATGTCAAATCCAATAGAAGCAATTGTATTATCTGAAGGTTCCCATTCAAGTTTTGGCTGCATATAATAATCCTCTGAATCAAATCTGTAAGCAAATCCAAGTTTCAGTTTGAGGTAATCTGAAAAATTGAATCCTAACTTTCCAATTAAGCTGTCACTTAACAGACGGTCCAATTGAAAATCGCTGAAATTGAAAGATGACGAATCAAGCATGGATTGCTGTATTGTGTTATTAATTTCAGGAGAGTATTTTGATTCATCTGTTACTTTTTCACCGATATAGTAAATTTCTGTTATCAAATCTTTATCGGTATCAAGAAATTTACATTTTTTTTCAAATCCTAACTTATATTGAAAATATGAATCCAGATAGTCTGTGTCAGAAAAAAACTGTGCGCCTTCTGCTCGAAGGATCCATGATTCCTGAACTTTTTCTAAGCAAAGTCCTAGTATCCTTTCTCTGACATACATTGGTGTGGCGCTTAGATCATTTTCCAGAACTATTGCCGGGAAATCATTTGTGCCGTAATAGAAATTTACACTAGCATCCCATGTTCCTTTAGAAACAGAAGCCTGAAGGCCAAACTGGGAATGTTCAATGTCGTTATCTGGAAGAATCCTGGGGTTTATAGTTCCCGGAAAACTGTCAGGTACGAGAGAGAAACGGGAATCATTTAGAGGCAGACGACTTGGTGTAAATGTAGGCACAAAAATAGCTTCAAGAACGAAAGGTTCCAGATACCAATCTGCATTTATTGCATTGATTCCGATTGTACGGCTGTCAAAAAGATCTGTAAAATCTGTTGGGTTAATGTTGTTTGTGGGATTAAAAAGATCTCCTTTTCCCCATTTAAAAATCTGGCGTCCTATACGCAGGTCCAAATTGCTGATTGAAAAATCAAAATAGGCTTCTTCCAGGTCAAGAATGGGTCTTTCTTCGGCAGTATTTTCCCAAAGGTCAACAACTCCTTTAGAAAGGTCTTCAGTATCTCCAATAACGAATGGCTTGACGAATAATCGGCTTTTTTCCCATTTCTTTTCCAGTTCGAGAGTAAAAATGCCGTCAAGACGAGCTATATCATAATCAGTCTTGTCATTATCAAGGATAAAAAAGGCTTTTCCCTCAATACTTGCCTGCATCCGGTTCCACCAGCCCGGGAAGCATGGAATTGTCTTTTTTTCGTTTTTCTGGGTTAAAGCATAACACTCTTCTGAGTAGCAATTAGACTCAAATAAAGTGGTTCCCAAAAGTAAATTAGTAAGAAAAAACGCAAGAAACAAAATCGATTTCATTTTCATAGTATTTCCAATCATAAAAAACCATATTTTAAGGATAATTTGGCATATTATATAATATTTATTAAACAATGTAATAGGAAAACTATTGTAAAATCCAGGTTAAAGGATGGGATGAGAGAGAAAGGACTTTTTAAATAGCATTATTTAACGAGTGCAAGTTAGTTGGGTTATTTAGTTAAGGACAGTGATTTTCCAAGGTGTCTTTTGGTGAATAATGAGTCATTTAGTTTTTGATTGGTTTTGAATTCAACCGTTTGTAAAGCTGTTTTATGATTACGCTCAAGATCTTTTACTGTTGTGAGACATGATATCCAATGACCTGACTCAGTTTTTCCAAACTTATGATTAAAGCTGGTTTTGACTTGGAGTCCGTTTTTGCCGAAAAAATCAACTTTGATTATGAGATATCTTTCTTTTTCAATCCAGATAATACGTTTTGAATAACCGCTTAATTCTTTTTGCTCTTCAGTTGATGGTAAAGCTGCTACTTTATAGCAATTTTTTCCATCCACAATTTCTTCACCTATAAGATCATAGTGATGTAGAGAAAGTTTTTCGGGTTTAATATCTTCATAAGTAAGATCTGTTCCAAGGAATCTGTCGGACTGCCTGTTTGAAGTAATTCTTCGTTCACCAACTTGCGGAAAAAAAATCCACTGGTCATCGTCTCTTCCCTGATTTTCGATTGTAAGAAGAGATGTTCCAGAAATGTTTTTTGGTTCCAGAAAACGGATCAAAGATTTAAGAAGATCATTTTGTGTTTTTGAATAAAATGCGACTTCTCTTTTTCTTTTTTGACCATTTCTGTTCATGAGGATCATGCGTATAAGTTTATATTCATCCTGAAAAGATGACTGTTCCTTTGCTTTTTTAACTATTTGTTTTCCGGTAAGAGTTGCGTTTGCTGAGAATTGAAAGGAAAAAAAACTAATTGTAAATAATAGTAAGATCTTTTTCATATTGTTTAATATTCCTCTGTTTAGAATAACTGAAAGAGAAATTTTAACATGTTTTTTCAATCAGGCAATCCTTTACTGAAGATACTATTTACATAAACCTTTGACATTAACTGCTTTCGCTGTTAAAATTTATTTACTTTTTCCAAGATTATAATCTCGCGATAAGGGTGAAATTTTGAGCAGTGATGAAAAAAAAAGTTATGTTTGCCAGATAAAACCGGCACAGAAAAGAAAGCTTGAGGCATATTTAAAAGAACGAGGTTTTGAATTTCGGGAAATTGATCATGCTGATTTTGGTGCTAAAGGTAAGGGCCTTAGCGTAGCTATGTATAAAAGCGGAAAGCTTGTAGTTCAGGGAAAAAGCACGGAAGAATTTGTGCAATTTTATCTTGAACCTGAAATCCTTGGGACTGTCTCATTTGGTTATGAAGAGGTTCTCCAGACAGAAAATCTTGACGAACGAATTGGAGTAGATGAGAGCGGAAAAGGTGATTATTTTGGCCCCCTGGTGATAGGCAGTGTATATTCAGATGGTTCAGGAATAAAATCTCTGAAATCTTTTGGCGTAAAAGATTGCAAAAAGCTAACTATTAAAAAAGTTCTTGAAATAGATGAAAAGATACGTAAGAAGTTCAAGTATTCAGTAGTGACAATTGGTCCTGAACGATACAATGCACTATACGAAAAAATGGGAAATATGAACCGTCTTCTTGCATGGGGGCATGCCCGTGCGATTGAAAATTTACTTTACAAAGTAAAATGCAGAAAAGTTATTGTAGATCAGTTTTGTAAAAAAACCCTTGTTTTGGATTCACTTATGAAACGAGGTAAAAGGGTTGATATTGAACAGCGACATCATGCTGAAGAGGATATTGTTGTAGCAGCTGCCTCGGTTGTGGCTCGTGCTGAATTTCTCAAAAGAATGCAAGCCTTGAGTGAAGAAATTAAAGTGGAACTTCCAAGAGGGGCAAGTAAACTGGTGGATGAAACTGCTTGTGCTTT
>JAVCCS010000207.1 GCA_030765365.1 Candidatus Theseobacter exili | reverse complement strand
AAGGGCTGTGAACAATTCATCCAGCCAGTTCACCATATCTTCAGAGTCTTTGATGTAACGTGTATTCACACTTCGCCCAAAATCGTAAATGTTGTCCACAGCGTAAACTCTATAGTTCTCGGATAAGGTTTTTATGTTCGGTAACCAAATAAGAGATGAAGCGCTTGTTGAAGGTAACAACACCAATGGTAATGCTTTTATCGGCCCACTAACACGTAAAAACGTCTTACCGTAAGAAGTTTCTATAGTCAGTGTGTCACAACGTACCGGCCACTTCTTAGCTCTTGTATCATAGTACTTCAAGTACTGATCCTTTTTTCTCTCTGACCGAAATGGATAATGTGCAGGTAGTTTTGTCATATCCGGTTCTGAGAATAGCGATACGACAAACCATGCAAAGACAGCTATAACTACGGCTGCAATTGTTCCACACACAATAAGAAAAACTTTCAGCAATTTATTCCTTCTTTGTTCTTTCATAAGTTCCTATCCGCATCCTGTATTAAAGAGAGGCAGTCCAAGAATTTTGGACAACGGTTAGTATATGAAAAGTAGGCGATTGCGTGGCACTTCTCTTTCAAGATACGATGAACTTAAAGTGAGCTGCAACCCTTGATTTTACTACTATTCCGCCTATTTTTTATATACATTGTTGTAATACGTTTTTAATATTTCATAGATATGATCCGTTACCTGTTGGGTATTTTCTTTGGTAAAACACAAGGGCGGTTTGGTTTTGAGAACACTATCAAAAGGGCCGTCTGTACTAATAAGTATGTGCTGATTTCTAAGCTCATTTTTAATGTGATGCGCCAAATTGGTGTCATGCTCCATGCTGTAACGGTTTTTAACTATTTCTACTCCGATAAATAAACCGGAGCCTCTCACATCACCAATACAGGGAAATTCTTTTTGAAGGTCGATAAAAAGTGATTTGTAGAAGTTACCTACCTCTTTAGCATTTTCCTGTAAATTTTCTTCTTCAATAACATTTAATACGGACAATCCGATGGCACAGGATACAGGATTCCCGCCAAATGAACTGAAAAACTCCACTCCTTTACTGAACGATTCGGCTATTTCCTGTGTAGTTATTACCGCCCCCATAGGATGACCGTTCCCCATGGGTTTTCCTACAATTACAATATTGGGCACAACTTCCTGAGCTTCAAACCCCCAGAAATAATCGCCGAGACGCCCAAAACCGGTTTGCACTTCGTCACTAATGCAAACTCCTCCCTGTTTTCTTATTTCAGGATATATTTCTTTCAAATACCCCTTAGCCAGCGGAACTTGACCTGCACAACCTACTATGGGCCCGCTGATGAATGCCGCAATTGGTGCATCAGAAGCTTTTATTTGCCCAATGGCTTCCCGTGCGTACATTTTTCCGGCACTACCATCATTGGTAGTATATTTTCCTCTATACGTATCGGGAATGGCAGCCTTAATGATGTATTCTTTTTGGCCCTGCCCGACTTTTTTGCTGAACTTATAATCACTAATATCTATATCGGTTTGGGTGTGACCGTGATAGCCGTGTTCCATGACCATAATGTTTTTGTGTCCGGTGTGCATTCGGGCTATTCGTATGGCTAAATAACTTGCTGCACTTCCTGAATTAACGAAAAAAACTTTGTTAAGCGAATCAGGGAATTTGGACAATAGCTCATTGGCATATTCGGGCAATAAATCGTAGAGATACCTTGTGTTGGTATTAAGTTTGTCCATTTGTCTTTGCCCTGCTTCTACAACTTTGGGATGAGAATGCCCGACATGAGGAATATTGTTGTAGGCATCTAAGTGAGTGTTGCCATAGGCGTCATACATATACTGGAAAGCCGACCTGACCATATATATCGGCTTGGAATAAGTCAAAGAAAGTACAGGACTAATTACTTTGTGTCTTTCTCTTATCATTTCGTCAGTTGATTTGGCCTGCAAAGCAGATAAACCTATTGCCGAGCGAAAACTGTTTTCTGCCGCTATCGGGTTGATGCTTAACCAACGATAGAGCATTTTCCATGCCTGTTTTTCACTTACCAAAGCATAACTATTATCCGGATTTTCTTTTTTTGAATGTGCAGAATTACAAACACTTATATTAAGCCGAGCCGCTATCAGGTAGTATAAAACAGTTACTTCCTTTTCTTCAATTGGCAATATCTCGTGGTATGATTTCAGAATTACAGATGCCCACTCCAAAGGATTTTCCTTGTCAAAGCATGCATAGGCTATGGTAACTGCCAATTCATTAATAAGCGGAGAGTACGCCAGGTCACCGAAATCAATAATGCCCGATACTTCTCCGTTATTCACCAAAATATTCCACTCGTTGGCATCATTATGAATAATAGATTTTCTTAATCGGTGAAGTACCGGGAAAACATTTTCTTCAAACTGTTGAAAAAAGTAGCTTACTGTGCTACGGTTTTTCGCATTAGTGATATCCTTTATGTATTTCTTATTCAAATGAAGATACTGAATGCCCCATTCCCATTGTCTTGCCTTAATGGTGTAGTTGTTAAACGATTGAAGTTTCATATCCATTTGGGCAAGAAAGACCCCCAAAGATTGAAATAAGGTTTTTGAGTGTGTTACGTCTCCTAAACATTGCCCTTCAAGAAAAGAGAGCATTCTACATATTGTTTCTTTCCCCTCTATTTCAAGGACTTTAATCAGTGAATCGTCTTTAAACGGAACCGGTTTGGAAAACTGATTGTTTTTACTGCTATGCAGAAACAAAAGCGTTTCATTCTCCGCTTCCACCAAGGCAATAGATTTTGTGTTTTTAGGGTATGTTTTAAAAATATATTTTCCACCTTCAGTTTTGATTAGATAATTTGCATTATCATAGCCATTGAGTTTTTTTATCTCAATCTCGTGGAAACCAAATTGTTTTTGTAAAAGTTTGTTCATATTTAAATGTATTACAACGGTTGCGGTATGAATTGTTTGGCAGTTCAAAGCACCATCATTCACAATTTTTAGTAAACTTAAATAAAAGCCCTGAACTACGCAAACCACTGAGTGCCAAATTATTTATACCGCGTGTTGTGCGTTAGTT
>JAVCCS010000110.1 GCA_030765365.1 Candidatus Theseobacter exili | reverse complement strand
ATGGTTCTTCAAGAAATTCCACTCCCTAAAAGATCAAGATTAAGCAACTAATAGTGAACTGATTAGCTTTACGCTTTCAGCGATGCTCCCCCAATCAAAAGTTCTGAACCTGCCCAACCGCCCCCATCCCTTTGGACAACTACCTACTTCAATGAGTAGGTTAAACGGTTCACGAACCTCTACAAGCAGCTTTTTATTCTCTAATTTCAAGTTCTGAAGTACGAAATTAAGAAGTTGCCGTTTTTCATCCACTTCAGAACTCTCAAAAAGATCCCACGCTCTCTTTGCTAAGTTCATTGCCTGATTTGCGGTGACATGAAAAGCTTCGTCGCCCTTCTCGTGCCTTCCGATATCTTCCACAATTTCATATTGCCTTTCCTTGTACTCTTTTAGTTTCTCTTGGAACATTGTTTCATCAATGATGCCATCAAGCTTGTCATCATACATAAGGCTTATACGCTGTTGTATTTTAGCCTGCTCTTTTTGTAGATCTTGGATATGTTCTTTGTGAAAATGTGACTCATTTTCATGTATAGAGCGCAAATATTTAGTAATTTCTTGAATAGTCTCTTCGGGGAGCTGAATCTTTTTGAAGTAACCAGAAACCGTTTCCAATAGAACTTCTTCTCTTACATATTGACGTTTGCAATTTCCTTTAGCATTGGAGCAGCTATAGTAAACATACTTCCCCTTTTTCGTTTCTGGCGTGATGACACATCCACAGTTATTGCATGTAATAAGCCCCTTAAAAACGAAGGGAGCAGCAACGGGCTTGTGAGGTTTTTTATTGTAGCTAGCAAAAACATCCTGGACTCGATCAAATGTATGTTTAGAAATAATAGTTTCATATTTGTGAGTAAAGAAACCTTTTTTGGTTCGCATGACCCCATGATAAAATGGATTTTTAAGCATAGATTCGATTTGAGAACGGGCAATAGGTTTATCCTTCTTACTTCGCAAGCCTAGATCTTTCATTTTGATTGTTAATGTCTGCAGAGAGTAGTTGCCTGTTGCGTATAACTCAAACATTTGGGAAATGAGATATTTCAAAGTCTGGTTAGGGGAAATTGTTTTTTCTCCGTTGTTATCCAGAATATGAAGATATCCGAATGGAGCAAGGCCTACCCATATCCCATTTTTTAGAGCTTCATCTTTTGCCCGCTTTACATTGTCACTAAGTTGTAAGACATATCCCCTAGCGAACATAACCCCCATATCCCATCGCATTAAGTCGGAGCTGTTTGAGTCTTTGTCAAGAATAAGACTCTCTCTATAGAAATGAATAACAACCTTTCCTTCTCTTCTTAAGTCATCAAGGATAACTGATTCTTTAAAGCTACGTTGTACACGGTCAATGTTGTCTGCGACGAGAGCTATGGTATGTTTTGTTTTTCTGATGAGCTGAATAATCTTTTCAAATTCTTTTCTGGTGCCTCTTGTTGAGGATTCTGTAATCTGAAATCTGTGAGAAATTTCCAGCCCTTTTCGCTCTGAGTATTCTTCAATTCTTCGGATTTGAGCAGGGATAGACATTCCTTCTTCTTGTTCTTTGCTGGAGACTCTGGCTAAAATAATTGCTTTCATATGTTTGCTGTGTAAATCCTACCTTTTATTTTTGAACACTTTGAAGAATCTTATCTAGATCTTCCTTTCTATACAGTCGATAGTTGTTGAGTGGATGGCGAAAGGACTTAACAAGGCCTTTTTTTCCCCAGTTCCTCAAAGTTCCTTCCGAGATACCTAGATACTCTGCGGCTTGTTTATTTTTTAGGTAGTTGGTGAAGTTTTCCATGCGAGATTGATTCCTATTTAAACTTTGATAAAGGTTAGCAAACCATGACAAAAAAGACAACTTGAGAAGTGTCTTTTCTCCAAAACAAAGCCATTTTCTTAGGACAGCGATGACTGGAGCTTTTTCAATATAATCAAGTTTTGGAAAATTGACTTTTGAAGAGACTTGTCATACTTCAGAACCTTTTCAGCACTATTGACAGGAGGGAGGCTACAAAGCTTCGCATTTAATTCATCTGCCATAACATTTGCGTTTTTTTGCTCTTTTAGATCGTCAATCTCTTTTTCGAGCGTCTCATTTAATTTAGTGTATAGCTCTATCAACCTATCTGTAACCTCTTGATCGCTGTTATATCCAGCTCGCCCAATTATCTTCTTGAGAGCAGGTAAATCTAACTCCCCAAACTCAAGTTTCTTCCCATCTCCTTCGGCAATCAGTTTTCTATCGATATGGTTCGCTATTATGTATAAATCATCTTTAATATTGCTTTCGATGTCTTTTCCCTTCCAAATAAGGTTATCGAAATTCACGACACCTTTACGTAGATACTGGAGGTACTTTTTGTTCCAGTCGATATAGGATTGTGTTTCCGTAATCTTTTGGTCGATATTAGCAGCAGATAAATACCGTCCACCATCCCTCCATGGATTGTAGTAAGCCTCGAGAACGTCATCAAGATATTTTTTAATGCTACCAGTCTCAAAACGTATCACACGACGTAATCTCCAAAAATCGAGAGCAATTTTTTCTACCAATAGATTTTCTATCTGTCCTTGAGGACTTAAGCTGTCGATAAGCCCATACAGAAGCTTTCCATATTCATCCTCGCTCTCTTGATAAACTGTTGATTTAAGTATCAAATCTTTGGCAAAAATACCATGCTTGATAGCGTTTTTGGAAATAACTCCCTTTCCTTCTTGCGTAACAGCCCCTGTTGAACGCTGGGCATTTTCTTGATTTGCATCTATTTGTTTTTGACTTGTCATGATTTCCTCCTGAAGAGTATTAAATTTTATTATAGCAAACTTATGATGTTTCCGTTAAATACATCTCTTGTCTGTTTGATAATCATTGGGAGTAGATTTCTCTCGCAAAGAATATCGACGATCTTGGTTCTGGCACGATTTTCGAGCTGATTCCAAAGTGATGAGAAAGCTTTCTTTTCTCTATCACAGTCCTTGTGTTTTTTTTGTATAACAATATCGCCATACAATTGAACAAGATCCTCATAAGCTTCGCCCCCTTGTGAAGGGTATTTTTCAAAAGAAGTTTGAAAATCTCGTCCCAGCTGTCCCAAGACATTTTTTATTATGATGGTTTCTTTGTTTTGGGACACTTGGGACGTCTTTCGTAAAGTTATGGAAGTATTTTTCCACAATTTTTCACCTATTAGGTGTAATATTCTTTTTCTATGATCTCGACCATAATCACCTTGGTATACAACACATCCAAAACGGCCATCTTCGTTAATAATAAGGTGATTGCCAGTTTTGTCTTGTCCCATTTCAGAGCAAGCAGGGCAGCGAGCTATTATCTTTTTATCGCTTTGACGGCAATTTTCTAGCTTTGAAAGGTCAATATTCACTCCCAACCTCCTTTTTTAATGTAACTCCTCTAAAGCCTCGTTGGTTTTTTTGCTGTCGCTTAATTGAGCAAGCTTCTGTTTTGCCAAACAGCTCCAGCATTAATCCAGACAACTCCCTTTTAATAGATGTTATTGGCTTTGGATTCCACCCTTTTTGGGGGCAGTAATTAGCATATGCTTCTACTATTTCATTGCTGGTAAGATCTTCATAGGGATGCGTAATAACTTCTTCGCTGAGGAATTGTCTTAAGCTGTCACTTTCAGCTAAAAGGCCTTTGACCCTATTTATTTGAGCTTCTTCAAGAACAATATCCCCTAACGTTTCAATGTCTTTCCAGACCATCTGTAAGCCTTTTAGAGACCAGTTAAGAATCCCGCTCCCTTCTTGTTCGATAAGTAATTTTCCAAAATGAGGGATTTTCTTCTTGGGAACGACAGAATTATAGTCGACAATTAAAAGACGTCTTCGCCATGCGTTTACATCGCCTTCAAGATTTATTTGAAGCCTGGAATTTGCTGTGATGATAATGCAGTAATTTCCTTGCATTTGGAAAGAGTCTCCACTTCCTTTCTTTTCTGCATCAAAGCAGTCACCACCTGTAAGACCCTTCAGAACATATGCCCCTTTTTGCATGAGAAACTTTGGAGGAACATCTACTCCAATTAAGAGCGTCTTCTTAAGGTACCTATAAAGTTCAAAACGTTCAGCCAAAAGGTGCGTTCTTAGTTCTGTGACATTTTGCAAGCCTACTAACTCCTGTAAAACAATTGATAACTGTGATTTACCCTGTCCCGCCTCGCCACCAAGTATTAGAAGTCGTTGGATGAGATTATCCCCGAGCAAGCAGAGACCTGCATATTTTTGTATCAGAATGGCGTCTTCTTGCTTAACAGCTGGATATAGAAGTTCATTAAGAAACCTATCGCATTTAGCTTTTGCATCGAAGATAATGGGTGATTGGTTTCTTGATAGAAAACTCGGGGAAAAACTAACAAGGTCAATAGACTTATCTTCGTGGATTCTCAAAACACCATTATTTAAGTGTATAAAATCTTTTTTCCCATGGTTGAATGGCTGTTTTTGCTCAGCTATTCCCTTTAGGTGGGAAATAATGCTGCTAAGGGTTGTTATAGACCTTTTTTTCTCTAGAGAAGATATTCTATTACTTCGCGAAACTGCTAAAAGCCTTTCTGATATTCTTTGTTTAAGAACATTATCAGATACAGAGGTATACAACCCTGTTTTTTCCTCATATAAATAAAAAACGTTCTCGGCAGGTTCGTATAGAAGTATGTTTTCGGTCATCATAACCCCAGCCCAGAAGCTCTGATTTAAGGAAGTGACCGTTCCTTCATTCGATAGATAGTAGGGTTTTCCATATTTTTGGATAACCTCTTCTGCGGAAGGTGATATAGGGTCATTCTTTTCATTACCTTCGTAGAGAAAATCAGAAAAGGCTTTTAGCAGCTCCTTTTTTGAAATACTTTTGATTTCATTGTCGTTTTCAACGATATAGGCTTGCTTTGATACTGGGTGAATGCTATTTGGTCCGACCACTTGTGAACCTTTTGCAATGATATCTCCAAAATGTTGGTTGTCCTTTCTTAACACCATCTTACTCTCTATATCATCGCAAAAGTAGTAGTAGTGAGCTCCTTTACTGGTTTTGACTGTAAAGGTCTCTGGGAGACTCTTTAGCACTATTTCGCTAATGACTTCACTGTCGGCGTCAACCACAATTAGTCCATCACAGCCTCCTAAAACGCCGTAGTTGTTTCCTTTTCTGATGTGTTTCTCAATCTCATGGTAAGAGATTCTTTTCTTTTGCCAGTTTTTCTCTAGAGGGATCTTACTTTTTCCCTTAAGTTTGACAAAGTAGAATCCTTCACAGCGTAACTGTTGAGGGATTACACTCTTACATGGAGATGCCTGTGAACTGTTTGGAATAATTGTTTTATTTCTCTTTTCTGCTTCTGTTACCACTTTCTTACCTCTTTAGTGTTGTGGATTAAATTGGGAGCACTTTCTTTAGTTGGTGCTCGATAGAACTTTGAATTTGTCCATGTAGCTTGGCATCTAAAGGGTGAAAAATTGAGATCTGACCTTTCCCTGCCTTTTTTGTAGGGAAGGTTAGTCTTATGCCTTTTCCATCAAGCCTTTGATGCACACCAATGCTGCCTAGAAAAACAACGTCATCGATGACAACGTTTGCTATTGCAATCATTCCCCCTGAGGGAGGAATCGGGATGATTTCTGTCTTCGTTACCTTCATTTTTAGCCTTGGTTTTGTTACGTTTATCGATTTTGTGAAGAAGCGAAAAGAAGCCCAAAAGATTGCCCTCACAAGGGTTAAGGCTAGAATCTAAATGTTTTTTTGCCTGATTTTGCTTTTTCATATCTTCATTTTACAGCATGAAAACGCAAGTATTTGACAAAAAGGACTAAGCAGGATTTGATAGATAAAAGAGCAGCTTGTCTCTAGGAGGGAATATAAGATCCTGCAGGATTATGCAGGATCCTGTAGACCAATTAAGAGTTAGGAAGATAATCAACAGATTTTTTTATAGATCGAGGCTTGTAACTGAATCACTGTGGGAGCTATTGGCTTTATATGTGTCAAAGCAAAATGAAGGAGCTTGGTTATGTTTCTCTTGAATGAACCTAGGAAGCTCTTTCAGTATTTTGCTCATGGAGGTTTCTGTAGGAAGATCTGTCATATTAATTATGGTTCCTTTCCAACAAGTATATGCCTCTGATTTTTTGCAGTATTTGAGAAATGCTTTTCGAAGATATTTTGTTATCCGAAGTCCGCCAAGTGTATGGGATATCCTTGCAAATTTTTTGCAATCAATATTAGCTCCAGAAGGATTGTCCATAAAGAATTTGGCTAGGAAATCAGGTTGATAATTGCATTTTAATGGCTTTATGAAAATAGGGTATATTTTTCTTTGACTAAGATGAAGGATAAACCAAAGACTTCCTTCCATATAATTATAATAAAACTCTATCGAATGAAAGTAGTCGGGAAGGGCTGTAAAGGATGTCTTAGTGTTGTTTTTGTCAGAGTTATAGGAAAGGTCTTTTTGAGGTTTTGATAGGATTGTTCTGGAAGATTTGTTTTCAATGACGACTTTTGTAAGATTTTTTATTGAAGAGTTTATTTCAGAAAGAATAGCAAGGGTCTCTTTTCCTAATTCATTGTTTTTTTTTGTTTCTTGATATAGTTTTTGAATTTCATTTTTTAATTCGGCTGTTTGGGCAGATATTGGAATATTGAACCCTTGTTGTTTTAAAGAAGGGAAATTGTTTCCTAAGTAATTAGAAGTTAAATCTAAAGGAGGATAATCTTGGGAAGATAGTTTTTTAGGATTTGCTATGGGATCTATAAATTTTGTTTGGCTTGAGGCAGTTAGGTTAATTTGGCATGTTAATTTATTTGCGGAAGTGGTTGTTATGCTAGGATGTTCCATTCCTATTGTTAATTTGGAGAGAGATAGCTCTTCGGGGATATTTTCAAGAGATAAAATCCCATTGTTTTTTTGAAATTCTGAAGAGTTTTTCAGGGATACTATTGAGTCTCCTATAGTTAAATTTTCTAAAGAACAATTTATAGGAATCTCAAGAGAGGCAAAGTTTTCTTCAGAGATTTTATTAGAAGAATGTTTTCCAATCAATTCTTCTATCTTTATAGGGGACCCAAGGCAGAGTGCTGTATTATTAGAATTTAAGAAAGTTGAAGGTATAGATTGAAGAATATTTTTGTTTTGAGAATTTATTGTTATCAATTTCTTACATCCTTAAAAATTAAAGAGTTACCTTAAGAGAGTTTATCTCATTCTAATGCTAGACTTAAAGATCTAACATACTATAGAATATGCTATAGGCTTATCAAGAAAAAAATAGGAATTTATGGAATACACAATACCTCAGACGATACTCAGAATAAGGCAGCATAAAAACTGGTCTCAGGAACGTTTTGCTCAAGAGATTGGAGTTTCCTTTTCCACTGTAAATGCTTGGGAAAGGGGGCGTCGAAAACCACAACCATTTTTAAAGAAGTTGATTCTACAGCTTGCTAACAAGTGAAGGTTTTAGAAATAGTAAATTGCTAAAGCAGAAGTTGTGAATTAGAAATGTAATGGATATTTTTGTTAAGTTCTGTTTTTGTCATTAGATTTCTCACATACACAAGAGAGATGAAGGTGACAAGAAGGCAAATTCAGAACAATCATATAAAAAAAGCAAGTAATAATTAAATGGAGTTTTATTAATGATAACCAAACAAGCTCTTGGTAACACCCTTTTTGGAATGGCAGATATTCTTAGAGATAAAGTTGAGGACTATAAGTCCTATATCCTATCTCTTCTCTTTTTTAAGAGGCTTTCAGACAACTATAAGTGGGAGATTGAACATGGTATTCAGGATTTTAAAAATGAGTATGGTGTTGAACCTAATCAAAAACAGAAACAGAAAATCATAAATGACAAGCACGATTTCATAATTCCAGAGGATTGTTTTTGGGAGAATGTACGAAAAGCTTCGCTTGACAGAAAGAACAGTGCCCTGAACAAGGCAGTTAACGCTATTGCTGATGTTAACATTGCGCTAAAAGGTATCATTAATACTGTACGGTGGAATGAACCGTCTCCTGATGGTTCTGGAGGCAAAAGGCTGCATCCGGAAGTTCTCAGCCTTTTAGTTAACTATCTTGATGCAGTTGATTTAAGTAACCAAAATGCTTCAGTTGATGTATTGGGTGATTCTTATGAATATCTCATCAAGAGATTTGCAGATGAGAATAAGGGGGGGACAACTGCAGGACAATTCTATACTCCTCAGGAAGTGGTTGATGTTATTGTGAGCTATTTGAAGCCTCAAAAAGGATGTTCTCTATATGATCCGACTTGTGGCTCTGGTGGCTTTTTGATTAATGCAGCCAAATATATAAAGCGCAATACAGGAAAACAGAAAAATATTCGATTATTTGGACAGGAAGATGTTTGGAACACTTGGGCGATTTCCAACATCAATATGATTCTGCATGGTCTTGATGCTTCGATAAAAAAGGGCGACACGATTAAAGATCCGAAATTTACAGAAGTTGATGACCCCCTTGCTATAAAAACCTTTGATTTTGTTATGGCCAATTTTCCTTTTTCGCAGGAAAACTGGTGGAAAAATGGTGAGCCTGAAAAAGATAAAAAAGGACGCGCTGTTACCAAAAAAGATGGTTCTCCTAAGATTAACTATCCTGGTAAGGCAGATTTTAACGAGCCATATGAGCGCTTTGACTACGGTATTCCCCCTTTTTCAAACGGAGACTATGCCTTTTTACAGCATATAGTTGCTTCTATGAATGAAGATGGTAAGGCTGGAGTAGTCTGTCCACAAGGTGTATTGTTTAGAGGTCAACCTGAAAAAACAAAAGAGGAAGACGGACAGAACCGAAAAGCTGATGATGAGTATCTTATTAGGAGAGGGTTTTTACAAGGCTCTGTAAATAAAGACGGGGAATTTGTTCAAGGCATCAACATTATTGATGCTATTGTGTTTTTACCTGAAAACCTATTTTATGGCACAACTATTCCGGGTGCTATTGTGTTCTTTAACAAAAATAAGCCAAAGGAGCGTAAAGACAAGGTTTTGATGGTATATGCAGCAAAAGAAGGCTGGTATAAAGAAGAACCAAACATGAATGTTCTACTACCACAGGATATTTTGCGCATCTCTACCATTCTCGAATCATGGGGTGACATCGAAACATCCAAAGAATGGATTGCATCTCAGAAAACACATTTGAGAACACTCATTCAGGAGGATCTTGATTTCAAAAAGGAAGAAATCGAGCTTGATACACAGGAAGACATTGAACTGGCCCAAGAAAAATTAAAAAAAGCAGAGGAAGTTATATCAGCTAAGAAAGCTGAAGGTAAGAAGCCGACACAAGGTCAATTAAACAATCTGCAAAAAGTTAAAGGGGCTCTTGAAAAAACGATTGTCCTGAAAAAAAAGCGTTTGGCCGACAAAGAAGACCATGCAGAAAAGGAGCGGGTTGCTATTGATGAAGTGGAAAACGAACTACTTATCATGTTAGCTGACCCAATACTGCGTAAGCGGTATTTTTCTGTTGTGGATATGGAAGAGCTGGAAGAAAATGAGTTTAATCTCAATATCCCTAGATATGTGGACACTTTTGAACCTGAAGAGGAGATTGATTTAAAGGAGGCTGTTGAAGGATATAAGGCATCACTTAAAGCAGAAAATTCGATTGATGAGTTGCTTGCCAAGTTGTTGGATGTAGAAAATGTGGTTGATGAATCGCCTTCCGAACTGGTGGAGACAATTCTATAATGAAAAAAATCGTTAAAAATCTTCCTTCTGGTTGGGTGGAAAAATCTTTAAAGGAAAACACGCTATTCTTACGGCGTGGTAAATCACCGGAGTACTGTGATAACAACCAAGGTTTGGTTGTTGTTAATCAAGAGTGCATCAGATGGGACTCAATTAACATGAGTAATGTAAAATTCCATGTAGTTCCAAACAAAATTGAGGAAGATTTCTTTTTACGATGTGGGGATATTCTGATTAATTCAACTGGCACTGGAACAATTGGACGAGTAAATGAATGGTTATATCCAAATGTTAGTGCTATTGCAGATAGTCATGTAACTGTTTTTCGAGTAAACAAAGAAACAATTGATGCAAAATATGCACGATATTTTTTGACATCTGAACTTGGGCAACGTTATTTAGAGTCTCTGTGTTATACAGGTTCAACGAATCAAATTGAGCTTTCAAAGCGCTATCTTTTAAAACTTCGGTTACCTTGTGCTCCACTTCCTGAACAAAAAGCTATTTCTGGAATTCTGTCAAAAGTAGATAAAGCTATTGAAGTCGTGGAAAAAAGCATCAAGGCTGCAGAGCATTTCAAAAAGTCTTTAACGCAGAATTTACTCACTGGAAAATTAAAACCCGACGGTACTTGGCGTAATGAGGATGAATTTTATTTGGATGAAAAGTTTGGGAATATTCCTAAAGGGTGGGAAGTTGCAAGGGTCAAAGATTTTGGAATTGTATATACTGGAAAAACGCCTCCAACTGTTGAGTCTCATGTTTTTTCAGAATCTTTATCAGAAAACAGATATCCTTTTGTTACTCCAGCTGATTTTTTTAGGGAAAAATATATTGATGTATCAGAGCGATATGTAACCGAAAAGGGTCTTTCATACAGTTACAGATTACCTGTAAACTCAATTTGTATCGTCTGCATAGGCTCGACAATAGGAAAAATTGGAATTGCGAAAGTTGAAATTTGCACAAATCAGCAAATAAACTCACTTATTCCAAACCGAAATAATTCAGGCGAGTTTTTCTATTACATGATGAGTTATAGAGTCTTGCATTTCAAAGAGATAGCTGCGGTAAATGCAACACCACAAATTAATAAAAGTAATTTTAATAAATATCAAATTTTAAGACCTCTGGATAAGAGTGAACAAAAGAAAATTGCTAATTGGTTATCTGTCTGGGATGATGAAATATTTATAAAAAACAACAAAGTCCAATCTCTGAAAACTCTCAAAAAATCCCTTATGCAAAATTTGCTAACAGGCAAGGTCCGGGTTGACGTTGAAAAAGTAAATAAGTTGTTGGAAGAGGTGTAATCTATGGGCAATTTGTCAGAATTAAAAGGTGTTGAAAAACCGGTCACGGAATGGCTTACAAAAATGGGTTGGGTCTTCCAAAGTAACAATGACCTTAAAGTTTACAACCGCCCTTTTTCCAATCCAGTAATTAGTCAAATATTGATTGAGAATGTATCGAAATTTAACAGCGTATCTTTAGATGTTGCTGAGTCTGCTGTTGAAAAGCTTCTTCAACATTTGAATAATCCGAGTCCTATTATCGGAAACGAAAACTTTTTAGAGAAATTGGTTAAAGGTATTACCCTTTCTGTAGATGGAGAAGATAGGGATTTTTATTTTATCGATTTTGAAGATATCTGGAACAATAGTTTGATTGTTACTAACCAGTATTGGGTACAGGGCTTTAAAATGGTGAAGCCCGATATTGTTCTGTTAGTAAATGGGATTCCGCTTGTGCCTATTGAAGCCAAGCAACGTGCTAGAAAGGGAACTAACTGGCTTGAAGGAGTGAAGCAGTTTTCCACTTACGATCAAAGAGCAGATAAACTTTTTATGTGTCATGGTTTCGGAGTCGCTTGTAACGGGAGAATTACTAAATATGGTATTCCTGGAGTCTCTTCTTCTTATTTTAATGAATGGAAAAGCACGCTTTTAGATATTACACAAGAAAACCCTATTCTTGATCAGTCGAATGATCTTTGTCGAACTTATCTTAATAATGAAGATGGATTCCATCATTTTGATGTGGAACGACTGCCTAATGGTGAAGTCTTAGAAAGAATGAAGCTGGGTATTGTAGGTCTACTACAGCCTGCCCGGGTTTTGGATATTATCAATAATTTTCTGGTTTTTGAACGTGAAGATGGCAAAATCATCAAAAAAGTTGCTCGTTACCAACAGCTTCGTGCTGCAAATAAGATTGTTCATCGGGTTGCTGAATCCAACTTGAAGCAGGGTGTTATATGGCATACGCAAGGATCTGGTAAAAGTCTAACTATGCTCTATACTGCTTACAAACTTTGCAAAACTCCAGAACTTAATGATCCTACTGTTTATATTGTGGTTGATCGAAAGGATCTTCGCGAACAAATTGGAGGAACCTTTGATGACTGCAATTTTCCCAATGCCAGGATGGTCTACAACATAGGGGATTTGAAATATATCATTGAAAAGGCACCTGCCGGTGTCTTTATCACTACTATACAGAAGTTCCGAGAACTTGGGGACAGATCGGATTCTCGGGAAAATATTATTATTTTGATTGACGAAGCACATCGAACTCAGTATGGAGACTTTCAGATTGAACTTCAGAATGTACTTCCTAATGCTCGGCGTTTTGCTTTTACAGGAACCCCAATACCTAAAACTCATCAGGAATTTGGGGTAAAGGTGGATCAAGGAAAACAAGAGTATTACCTCGATAAATATGGAATTCAGGATGCTATCGAAGATGGAGCAATAGTTCCTATTCGTTATACTTATGGACCTCAACAGTTTTTTCTTGATAAAGAAAAACTTAAAAAAGGCTATGAAGAAATTACTGCTGAGCTGACGGAAGATAAAAAAAGGCTAGTTGAAAGACGAGTACAAGCATGGAAGGTTTTTTTAAAGCATGAGGATCGTATCGCAGTGCTTGCAAAAGCTATTGCTGAGGATTTCAAAAATGTTGTTGAACCACAGGGGTATAAAGCACAGATTGTCGTGTGTGACAAAGAGGCTTGCGTTCTATATTATAACGAGCTTTTGCAATATTTTGATCGTTCTGAACTGACTATTATTTTTTCAACAGGAAATTATGATGAAAGTGAAAAATACGAATTGTTCAAAGATCATTATAAGGAAGATAAAGAGCGTCGCCAGTTAATCTCGAAGTTTAAACGAAGAATTACATCGGACGAACAAAGAGAAGGAAATAACCTTAAAATAATCATTGTTTGCAATATGCTTTTAACAGGGTTTGATGCGCCGATTGAGCAAACTATGTACCTTGACAGCCCAATAAGGGATCATAACCTTCTCCAAGCTGTAGCAAGAACGAATAGACCCTATGATGATAAGTTATCAAACCTTTCCAAGAAATTTGGTAGGATTGTTGATTATGTAGGTGTATTCCAAAACTACAAAGAGGCTTTGAATTACGATCCTGAAGATATTGGTGAGTTTGAGGATGTTGAAAGCCTTGTTTTACAGTTTCCTAAAGTACTTGATACCGCCTTTGAGCCTTTTCAAGAAATAAAATTTGAAGACTCTTATGAATGCTCTATGGAAATAGTCAGAAAACTCACCGAGCTGGATCAGGGTAAGTTTGAACAGGATTATAGAGAGGTTCTCCAGCTATGGGAATCAATTTCTCCTCATCCTAGACTTAGAGATCATCGAGAAAAATATCTGTGGCTCAATGAAATTTATGAGATTTATCTTGAAGAGTTTAAACGTCTTGATTTTGATTCTGAGATCTATGCAGCGAAAACTAGAAAATTGATCCAGGAGAGTTCTAAATTGATTGATTTTAAAGGACATCTCCCCGAAGTGAAAATAGATTCAAACTACTTGAACGAACTGAAAGAAACTAAGCTTTCGCCATCCGATAAAGCGGAGAAGATTATTCGTGATATTGAGACCGTGATTCGGAGAAGTGAAGCGAACAGCGCAGCATATGTTGAGTTCCAAAACCGCTTGGATGAGCTTATCAAAAAGAAACAAGAGGAGAGTGAATCGATTAAACATCTTTTGCTTGATTTAGGAGGTCTTTACAGCGAACTGGATGACATAGCTACACTACCACAGAGAATGGGTTTTGAAGAAAAAGGAACGTTTGAAATCTACATGTATATAAAAAATTCTCGGACTTCTGATTTTCATGAAGAGTTAATCAGAGAATTCGCAAAGGATGTTGTTGCTTCTGTCATTCGAAAGAAAGTTTACTTTGGCTGGCAGGATGTGGAGAATGAAATTGGTCGGTTGCGCGTGGATATTGAAATTTTTGCGGCTGCAGATAAATATCAGAAACTGGCTATTGATGATGATCCACAGCTAATGGATGCAATTATGCTAAATGTTATTAAGAATTTTGGGTTGAAGTTATGATGTTGCCAGATGATCATACATTACAAAAAAGGGAAATAAAGCATGCGCGTGTTAAAGTTTTTGAAGACGGGCATGTAAAATTGCTTATTCCTTATTCTTTTACAGATGATGATATTTTGGCTCTTATTTCTAAGAAATCTAAATGGATTGCTAAGCAAAGAGTTTTTTTTAACAAGAAATCTCACATTGAATTAACACGGAATCAACTACTGATGTTTGGTAGTAGGTATTCGTATTTTAACGATAATACGTACACACAGAAGGTTGTGATTGATCATTCCTTTAAAACTATTAGAGCAAAAAGAGATCTTTTGGAGCCAGATATTCAGCAGCGGTGGTACAAGCATGAAGCAAGGAAGTACTTGGTTGCCAGAACAGAGGAATTAGCGGAAAAACTGCACTTTTGTTTTAATACGATTTATATTAGAGCTCAAAGAACTAAGTTTGGCAATTGTTCTGATGACCGAAATATTTCGCTTAATTGGCGCTTGGTCAAAGCCCCGGCACTGGTTTCTGATTACATCATTATCCATGAGCTTGTTCATACTAAAGTAATGAATCATTCAGGTAAATTTTGGATATTGCTGAAGTCTTACTATCCGGATTATAAGGATGCAATAAATTGGTTGGATAAATATGGGAATAGCTTATGAATGTTCAAAAAGTTACAATATAGGTGATTTTTTTACAGACCAATCAGAGCTTTGTAAACACTTTTACGATTATGATTCCTTCAAAAGATTTATGTCTAACTGGATGTTCGACCATACGTATCGGGATCACAAAAAGTCGCCATCTCAGAGATTTAATTAGTAAAAATATGATTTAATGGTCTTGTTTGTTTTGTAAGTCTACTGCGAGTGTTGCTAAAAGTTTCCATCAAAACATGTTTTTAACAGACTGTTTATAGTTTAGTTTATTTATGTTAGTATGATGTATCTACAATATGAAATTGATTTCATGTTTTCGTATAAAATTTTAAGGCAGCTAAATGACAAAAAAATATTCATCTATTGCTATAGCGAATGAGTTCATTGATCGGGCGATAAGGGATCATATAAACGATCTTACCCCTTTAAAACTTCAGAAGTTGGTGTATTTTGCTCATGGTTGGTATCTTGCTTTTACAGATGAGCCTTTATTGGATGAGCATATACAGGCTTGGAAGTATGGTCCAGTGATTGAAAATATTTATCATAAATTTAAGAATTTCAGTAATGGTAATGTTAATGAAAAAGCTGCTGAATTTATTTTTGTCGCAGAGCATTTTGAGAATGTTTTGCCTCAAGCAGATGATGAAGTTGTGCAAGAGCTCATTGATTCTGTTTGGAAAGGGTATTCCAATTTTACTCCTGTGCAACTTTCAAAAATTACACATCAGGAAGGAACGCCTTGGCAGAAGGTAGTAGAAAATTTTGACGGCAGTATTCCTAAATGTACATCGATTCCAGACGAGTTAATTAGACTTTTTTTTCAAGCAAAGCTTAAGGAGAGGGCTAATGGCTAAAACATTCGATATTCCTTCCGAAAACAAACCTTCAAATGATGAAACCGAACTTACGAAAAGAGAAATGGCTGAATTAGGAGCCTCCCGTAGAAATGTAGTGATTTATGAGCGACTAATTAAAGATTTGCAGGATCAGGTGGCTTATTTTCAAGAATTTTATAGAGAAGAAAAAGAGAAGAGAGAGAAAGATTCAGAGGAGTTGAGACATTTAGAGTCAATAAAACGTGCTAAAATTGAAATCGTTGTTCAGCTTTTCCTTGTTACGGCTATAATGACTATTGGTAGCACCTTAATTGCAATTTATCCTAGGTCCGAACAAAACGTACCTTGGCAATTTTTGGCGGGTATCTTGTGTATTATTCTTGCTTTTGTCTTTGGGGTTGTTCAGCGACTTTTTGTTTGGTGCATCTGGTATAAATGGTTCTTCAAGAAATTCCACTCCCTAAAAGATCAAGATTAAGCAACTAATAGTGAACTGATTAGCTTTACGCTTTCAGCGATGCTCCCCCAATCAAAAGTTCTGAACCTGCCCAACCGCCCCCAT
>JAVCCS010000259.1 GCA_030765365.1 Candidatus Theseobacter exili | reverse complement strand
CGATTGTATTCGTTACAGCAATTAAAGGCGATAAAGAGAGTCGGATCGAGGCACTCGAAGTTGGTGCTGAAGCATTTTTATCTAAGCCGATCGATGAAACGGAATTGACGGCTCAGATCAGGGCCATGGTGAAAATCAATGATGCCAACAGGCAAATTCGCAACGAAAAGGAACACCTTGTCCAAATGGTTGCCAATCGCACTCGTGAGCTTCAGCAAAGTCAAGCAAAAACGCTCAAGATTCTAGAAGATTTAAAAGAGGAAAATAAAGCCCGAAAAAAGGTAGAACAGTCCATAAAGAAAAGTGAAGAAAGATTTGGACTAGCAATGAAAGCTTCGCAAGATGGTTTGTATGACTGGAATCTTGTAACGAATGAAATATACTATTCCCCTGGTTGGAAGAGTATGCTAGGGTACAAGGATCACGAATTACCAAATGAGTTGAGCATCTGGGAAAAACTTACTTTGCCTGAAGACGTTCAAAAGTCTTGGAAAATGCAGCAAGAATTGATTTCTAAAGAAAGAGATCGATTTGAACTGGAATTTAAAATGAAACACAAAAAGGGACACTGGATTGATGTTCATTCAAGAGCGGAAGCATTTTATAATAAAAATGGAAAAGCAATCAGATTAGTTGGAACACATGTTGATGTTACTGATCGGGTTGCCAAACAACAAACAATTAAATACCAAGCATCAATAATTGAACAGGTAGATAGCGCAATAATAACTATAGGTTTTGATAATAAAATACGTTCATGGAATGATCATGCCGAAAAACTCTATCAATGGAAAAAAAATGAAGCTATTGGGAAAGACATTATTAAGTTATTGGGCGCAGAAGAATTAAAAGATGAAACCTTACAAAACATTGTTAACCTCAACAGAGATGGTCATTGGGCAGGGGATTATGCAGCAGAGAGAAAGGATGGTACAAGTATTCCTGTTCATATTGTTAATACCTATTTGAAGGATTTGAATGGAACTAATATTGGATATATTGAAGTTAGTGATGACATTACAGAGCGCAAAAAATCAGATGAAATTATTAAGGAGAGCATTTTAATTTTTTCCCAAGCTGAGAAAGTAGCAAATCTCGGTTCATGGAAACTAGATACTGAGACGTTTAATGTAACCTGGTCGCAAGGAATGTATGATTTATTTGGAGTCGACAATAGCGACAATGAGAATCTGTTGGAGATTGGTGTAGATCGAATTCATCCGGATGACAAAAAACAAGCAAGTGACCTTTATAATAAAGCGACAAAAGAAGGAATACCCTATGAGATGGAGTACCGAATTGTGGTGCCAGATGGATCAATAAAAACAATTTTAAATAGTGGTAATCCTACATACAATGATCGAGGAGGAATAATATCTTATGTTGGTGTAGTTCGAGACATTACCCGGCATAGGCTTGAAGAAGAAGAAAGAAAAGTCCTAATAACTGATCTCGGTGAGCGAGTTAAGGAATTGAATTGCCTCTATAACATCGCAAAAGTTATAGAAAGAAAGGATATTACACTTGAGGGGATTATCGAAGAAACAGTAGGTCTCCTTCCCCAAGCCTGGCAATATTCTGAGATAGCCAGTGCCAGAATTATTTTGAAAAACAGTGAATGCAAAACAGATAATTTCTTGGAGTCAAATTGGAAACAATCAGCCGATATTCTCATTGAAGGAAAAAAGGTTGGAGAGGTTATTGTTTGTTACTTGGAAGAAAAGCCGGAGTGTAACGAAGGCCCATTTTTAAAAGAAGAAAGGAATCCAATAGATACCATTGCTGAGCGATTAGGGAGAATCTGTCATCACATGCAGGCGGAAGAAGACCTGCATCTTAGTGAGAAAAGATACCGCAATTACGTAGACAATGCCCCTGATGGTATTTTTGTTGCAGATGAAACCGGAAGATACGTCGAGGTAAACGAAGCAACATGCACTATAACGGGATATTCAAAAGAAGACCTTTTAAAAATGTCGATTTCAGATATTTTATTGGATGCATCGATTGAAGAAGGTCTGGTTCTTTTCGCAAAACTGATTAAACTCGGTACAGCAAAATCAGAATTGATGTTCAAACATAAAAGCGGAACTACGCGATGGTGGATTGTAGATGCCGTTAAACTTTCTGAAACACAATTTCTTTGTTTTACAAAAGACATCACTCAACGTAAAGAAATTGAGGAAGCTTTAAGGACGAAACATATTGGCCTGGAACTAAAGAACAACGAACTTATTATTGCCAAAAGAAAAGCTGAAGAAAGCGAAGCTCTTAAAAGAAAATTGGTTGCCAATATCGGCGATGTTATTGTAATTATCGACTACGAAGGAATCAATAGGTATAAAAGCCCCAACCTTGAAAAACTGTTTGGGTGGCAACCTGAAGAACTTGTTGGTAGCAGTACCTTGAACAACGTACATCCCGATGATCAGGATTCGGCACAGCGTTTTATTGCATCGCTAGTAAACGAACCCGGCAAAATTGGAACCACCGAATTAAGGTACCGGCATAAAAACGGCAGATACAGCTGGATAGAATTAACAGGCAGCAATATGCTTAACGACCCTGATATTAAAGGACTGTTAGGGAATTATCACGTCATTACAGAGCGTAAGCTTTCAGAACAAGCTCTACTTGATAGTGAAAAGATGTTCCGTACAGCAATTTATAATGCTCCTTTGCCAATAATGATTCACCTTGAAGGTGGAAAAGTTGAAACATTAAATTTTCAATGGCAAAAGGTTACTGGTTATTCCCTTGAAGAAATTCCTACAATTTCCATTTGGGCAGAAAAAGCTTACGGATTTAATAATGATGTCATCAAGAGTGAAATTGAGAAGTTATATGAAATTGATGGAAAAGAATATGAAGGAGAGTATATAATAACAACTAAATCTGGAGAACAACGGAATTTTTTTTTCAGTTCGACATCAATTGGTGAAACTTCAGATGGAAATAATATAGTGATTAGTATGGCCTTAGATTTAACCGAACGTGTTCGTGTGGTCGAAGAATTAAAAGTAAGAGAGGCGAAATATAGGACTATATTAAATGATTTTCCTGATGGTGTTATAATAATCGATGTGAAAGGAATCATCACCGAAATTTCAGAAATAGGGCTTGATTTATTGGGAGCTGAGAACGGGGAGGAACTAATCGGAAAGTCTTTTTTCAGGTATCCGCCAACAAAGGAAAAGAAAATCATCAAGGAAGCCATTGAAAAAACATTAAGCGAAGGGATCGTACAAAATATTGAGTTAAAAATTAGAAAGAAGAGCAAATTAATGGTTTTAAGCGAAATCAGTCTCACTTTAATCCAGAGCCCTGATGCAGTACTTTATTCATTTATGATTACGATCCGTGATATTTCCCAACGGAAAAAAATGGAAAAAATACAAATCCATGCAGATCGGATGGTCGGCTTGGGAGAAATGGCCTCAGGCATT
>JAVCCS010000096.1 GCA_030765365.1 Candidatus Theseobacter exili | reverse complement strand
GACCTACTGGTATATCACAGGAGAAAAGTCGGGTGTATCCTGTGTCTCCTATGAGAAGACAGGGGGGAAGGTTGGGGAAAAATGTATCAAGGTAGAAAATCCTCCTCAGAAAGGACTATGCCTTCGTCAAAGATATCTATATCTTTCAACCTCCCAGCAGTATAAACTTTCTGCTTACTTCAAAACAGAGAAGTTTACCGGGAATGCTGGAATGAGAGTAATTAATTCCGGCTGGAGTTGGAACAGTGGTTCCATACAACCATCTTCTTCAACAACAGATTGGGAGCTTGTGGAAAAAACTTTTACTCCCAAACCTTCCCCCAATCACGAATATTTTGTCCTTTTGTACATACCAAAAGGATGTTCCGGGAAGATCTGGATAGATGGAGTGAAGTTGGAGTTGGTGGGCGCGCCACTTGAATCTTCCACAAAATAGCCTCCTGGATAAGTTCTGGGAGTTTTGTTATGTTTTAGTGTGGAAAAGATTGGATAAACAGGGAGGATGATAGTGAATAAGAATTGTTTTAAACTAGTAGCTGGAATTGTGTTAACATTGATTTTGATTAGCAGTAGTATTTATGCGGCTGAGAATCTTATCAGGAATGGTGGTTTTGAAGACGGAAAAGAATATTTCTCCTTCCCTGAAAAAGGAGTAAAGATTGTCACGGAGAATCCTCATTCAGGCAAGACATGTCTTCTGATTAATCCGGGTACATCTACATTTACCGTCAAAGGATTTAAGATAAAGCCAAATACCACTTATACCCTTTCTTTCTGGTATAGAACAGATAAAACAAGTCTTAATTCTTCAAGCCAGGTTTTTACCTCAAAGCAAACGTCTTATTTGCAACACTATATTTGTAATAATGTAGATAAAAAGAGAATAGAAGAATTGCAGTCTTTTCTTTATCCCAGTACTCAGTGGAGAGAAGTAAAGACGTATTTTTATTCCAGGGATAATACCGAAGTTTTCATTAATTTTGCCGCTTACATCCCTTTTGGTAATCTCTATATAGATGATTTAATTCTCTTTCCAAGAACAGATGATGAGTTTAAAGGAAACCTGATTACCAATGGTGAGTTTGAAGAGGAGTTTCCTTACCATTGGTCCGCCTCTCGGGCATGGCGTCCAAAGAAGCTACCTGTCCCTCCTGTCCCTGCCTACTTTTTAGATAAGGAAAGTGGCTTTCAAATGGGAAAGAAAAGTTTAAGAATAGATTGTAAAGAGAAAGATGGTTTTTGGTTAATGAGCCAATATTTTCCCATACGAAACGGTAAAAGCTATACCTGCAGTTTCTGGATGAAAAGTAATGTTGAATGGTTTCCTGTATATATTGTGTTTTGCACCATACCATCTTCTGCTGTTCGTACTATTAAGGACTATAATAACCCAAACGTTGAATGGTTTCCGTTATCTGTGCCTAAGGGTACGATGAGAAAACATTTCTACAAAAGGTCGTACGTGGTGGCTGGCAAGTATGGCAAGAACTGGAAAAAGTATGAATTTGAGATTACTATTCCTGATAAAAAACAGGTAGGATATCAGGAGAAAATATGTATTTCTTTATGGGATCTATATTCTCTCAAGGACCCGGACAAAATACCGCAGACACCTGCTGGTAGTCTATGGATAGACAAGGTAGAAGTGTATGAAGTGGAGGAATAAAATTACATGAGAAATAGAAACAGATTAAAATACGATAAATTGCCCCAAAAATGGAGTGAAGGATTTCCTTTGGGCAATGGTGAGATTGGTGTTATGTGCTGGGGTGATGGGAAACGTTTGAAATTCACCTTTGACAGTGCAAGCGCTTGGGATCTTCGCCATAATAAGTCGGAAGATTCAGAGTATGGGACCATACTTATAAGAAACTCCGTGAATTAGTGGAGAAAAAAGATTTTGACACAATTTCAGAAACAACAAAAAAAGCCATTAAAAAGAATCCGATTGGACCTACCAAGGTTTATCTGGGACGTCTTGATCTGGAATATGATTTTCAGTCATGTTCCCAGTTTGAACTTTCCCTGGCGAAAGCTGCCGTAAGCGCGACCTTGCAAAGTAAACATGAAACTCACGGATTGCAGGCTTTTGTCTTTAAAGATAAAGATCTATTTTGTTTTCGGCTTGATCCCTGGCCTGAAAAAGCAAAACTAAATTTGTTACCATTTTATGAAACAAGCCCTGGTCTTACTGCTTTAGGGCATCCTGAGGTAAAAATCTCCCAGAATGGGAATCTCACAATTGCTATTCAACAAATTCTTCCTGATACATACTTCGCTATTTGCTGGAATAACAAAGGACCTGATATATTCGTCTCTTTTTCCAACGATAAGGATGAGGAAACAGCGAAAAAGCATGCTATTTTGAACCATTCTCTATGGTTTAAGAAAGGATTTGATGCAATATTGGAAGAGCATATACAGGAATGGAAGAATTTCTGGTCGGTTTCTGCTGTTACTCTGCCTGAAAAAAACATAGAGTTTCTCTGGTATTATGGTATTTATATCCTTGCTAGTTCTGCACGCAAAGGTAGCAACCCTCCAGGATTACAGGGACTATGGGCAATGGATGGTAGGAATCCAGCATGGAGAGGAGATTATCATGCTAACATAAATGTCCAGGAAACTTTCTGGCCGGCGCTTTCGGGGAATCATTTGGAACTTCTGGACGTATGGATAGACTATATGCACGAAACTTTATCAAAGGTTGAATATGATACAAAAAAAGTTTTTGGGACAGAGGGCTCTTTTTATCGTTGTGCAACTTTTCCCAATTACACAGTCATCTCTAACTGTTGGGATCCGGTTGGTTTTGCCTGGAGTTCCACTGGTTTTCTAGCGTATCTGGTTTGGTTAAGATGGAGATACAGTATGGATAAAAAATGGCTAAAAGAGAAGGGATATTCTCTTATCAAATCAACATTTCTTTTTTATTCAGCCAACTTAGAGGAAGAAGCGGATGGCAAATATCATATCCCTCTCTCCTCCAGCCCAGAATATATGGAGGGTAGCCCTCAAGCATGGTGTAAGGATCCAAATATAGACATAGCTTTAATCCGAAAATGCTGTGACTGGATTATAGAAATAGAGGACACTCTAAAGATAGAGGATTTAAGGGAAAGGGCGAAAGAGATACATCACAAGCTCGTAGGATATCATTTTGTTGATTTTAATGTGCCGGGAAATGCGAGGGTACCTGAAGGCACACCTGTTCTTGGAGTATGGAAGGATAAAGCTTTGGACCGTTCACACAGACATCCATCTCATCTTATGGCTATTCATCCGGCTATGGATATTACGATAGACGGTTCCGAAGAAGAACGGAATATCATAGATGCCAGCCTTCTACAATATTTAGCATTAGGACAATTTTGCTGGGGAGGACATACGTATGCTCAAATGGTAAGTTTTGCTGCAGTTATTGGCAGAAGGGAGATGGCATATGAATTTCTTCGAAAATACTGTAATGACTGGATATTGCCCAATGGATTGCATTTTAATTGCACAACAGGATTGAATGGTAACAGTTATTTCTCAAGACCTATGGAAGAAAAAAAGTTAAAAAATCCAAGAAAGGATTTACTGACTCAAGCACGGGATCTTCAGCTTACTATTGACTCATCCTGCGCTATTTCCTGCGGTATAAGTGATATGCTTGTTCAGGGATGGGGCGATTGCATTCGAGTATTCCCTGCTATTCCTTCGAGATGGAAGGACGCAATGTTTATTGATTTATTAACAGAAGGAGCATTTAAGGTTTCAGCATTAAAAAAAGGGGGAAAGATTTGTTGGGTGCGTATTATTGCTACAGTTGATAATCTCTGCAGGTTACGTAACCCTTTTTCTGATAATAACTTTATAATTGATGGAGAGTCACCTGAGCGCAAAGAAGATCTTCTCATATGGAATATGACTAAAGGCCAGGAAATAAATCTTTTTTTCCCCGAAAATAAAGATTTAAATCTTCTGCAAGAGGCTGAACGTATCAGAGGTCTAAAAGTTGAATGGCTGAAAGTGTGAGATGTGTGAAAGCAATTTAATAGATATGTGTAAATAAAGGAGATAAACAATGGGTAAGAAAGATATAGTTTTTACAGTTTTTACTAAACCTTGGCATATGCCCTTACCGGAACTGGGGAAATTTATAAAGGATTTGGGGTTTGACGGTATTGAGTTGCCAATTAGGCCAAATTATCAGGTTGAGCCTGAGAAGGTTGAAAAAGGGCTTCCGGAGGCTGTCAAAATTCTGGCTGATTTTGGACTCAAGATTGCCAGTATTGCTGGGCCTGTGGATGAGAAGACTATAGGTGCCTGTGCAGAGGCTGGGATTCCTGTTATTAGGACAATAATCGGGGTAATGCCAAATAATTACATGGATCATGAATCTGAACAAAAAAGAAGGTTTGATACACTGCTACAAATTCTTGAGAAAACGGGTGTGACGATCGGTGTTCAAAATCACTACGACTTCCCACATATTTGCACTGCTATGGCTCTACACCATCTGGTTGAAAAATATAACCCTAAGAATATTGGAGTAGTACTTGATTTTGCCCATTGTGCTCTTGGCGGCGAGCATCCTGAACTGGCAGTTGATCTTGTCTGGTCGCACTTGTGTATGGTGAATCTAAAAAATGTTTTTTGGTACCGTGCAAACGGTCCTGAAGCGGAAGTGGCAGAATGGGGGGCTCAGTGGACAAGTGGCAGGCACGGACTTGCATCATGGTCAAAAGCAGCTGAGGAGTTGAAAAAACGTGATTATAAAGGGGTTGTGTGTCTGACTGCAGAATACAGTGATCAGAATGCTGTTGATCGATTGATAAAAGAAGATATTGAATTTGCAAAGTCATTATTTTAATAGGAGACAGACAATGAGTAAAATAGAAAAAAAGACTGATAAACTTAAGAAAGTACGCGTAGCTATGGTTGGCGCAGGGCCCATGGCTAATAGTATCCATTGTCCCTCGTTGTCATCATTCAAGGATGTTGAAATAGCCGCAATTTGTGATATTAATACACAGAAGCTGAATACAACAGCAGATAAATTCGGAATTAACAAACGTTATACTGACTATGAAAAAATGATAGAAGAAGTTGTACCAGACGGTGTGTATGTTATAGGTCAGCCTTATTACATGTATGATATATGGGTATGGTGTCTAGAACAGAAGTTTAATTTATATATAGAAAAACCAATGGGGCTTACTATACACCAGTCTGAGATACTGGCATATCTTGCTGAAAAGAACAAGTGTATTACTCAGGTCAGTCATCAGCGCCGTACTTGTCCGCTACTGGTAAAAATGAAGAAAGAATGTCTTAAAAAAGGTCCTATCTATCAGGCTGTTTGTGAATTTTACAAATGTGCTATTAGCCCATTCACTGCTGCTCAGGATCATATGATGGAGGATTGTACACACTCGATTGATACGGTTCGCTGGCTATGCGGTGGTGAGGTGGTTGAGATTGAAAGCCGTTGTAAGCGCATAATGACTCCGGATATTAATTGGATTGGCGCAACTCTGCATTTTGACAATGGTTCAACAGGATATGTCATTAACAGCTGGGCTAGTGGCCGCCGAATTTTCCGGGTTCAAATGCACGCTCCTGGTATTCTTGTTGATGCTGACATTGAAGGGAAGGCATATCTTTACAAGGATAATGCTGCTACAGGTATTGAATACGACACTAAAGAAGTTGCTGGAAGTGATAAAATTGCATTTGGTGGATATCTGGCGAAAAATCGTGAATTTATTGATTCTATTAAAACCGGGAAAGAAAAAACTAGTTCGCCATTCAGGGATTGTCTAAAAACTATGAAAATTGCAAATAAGATACTGGCAAAGGATTTAGGATATCATCAATGAAACAAATCAGAAATAGAGGTTCGATTAACTACGTCTCGAACGGGGACTTTTCATCCGGACAAGTGGGAAAGGTTCCTGAAGGTTGGGAAGTCAAGAGCCCTCGGCGTTCATTGACCCCTATATTCAAACTGGCGGAAAAGAAAGGGCGAAAGGTTCTACTAGCCTCTGGTAATGGCAGGGAGGACTGTGTTGGACATTTAACAACACCAGTGTTGTTTAAGGGAAATCGTACCTATCAAATGCGGACGAGGTTTCATATGTCCAGCGATATTAACCCGCACAAAAACCTTCTGTTCTGGTTTTTTAATAATGGAATATTCAAGTTTAGGCGTCTCTCAGACGGCGAGGTGGAAGGCCAAAACCGATTTTTTGTGCCAGGCAAAGGGGACGTTAGAAGTGAGGTGCGTATTTTTTTCCAGATGAATGCAAAAGGCAAGGTATGGATAAATGAAGTTTCTTTAGAAGAATGCGAACCAATCCCCTCACGTTTAGTATCAATCGCATGTGTGGCTACTGAAGGGCGGCCACAGCTTAAAACCAGTGATTGGGAACAGGTTTTGGATGTTGCCGGTAAAAGCGGAGTGGATTTAATATTGCTCCCTGAATGTATGGAAGAGTCATTAGAAAAGCCGATATCGATTAAGGCAGCAGAGTATGGCATGTATATATCAGGTGCTTTTCATTATACCGACAAGAAATTTGATCGAATTTACAACAGAGCCCTGTTGTTTGATCGAAAGGGTAAACAGATAGGCCATTATGATAAAATCCATCCTTATGATCACGAAATCCTACTTAACGGTAGAACCCCGGGCACAGAAGCCCCGGTATTTAAGACTGATTTTGGAGTATTGGGTATTATGATCTGTTACGATAGTTGGTTTCCAGACGTAGCAGAACTACTTGCTCTTAAAGGCGCGGAAATAATCCTTTTCCCAAATGCGTCCTATTACCGCAGCCTTATGCCTGCGCGTGCTGCTGACAATTGTGTGCGTATAATAGCTAGCAGTTGTGATGCTTATTTAGCTGGAATTTGGGATACAACCGGCACTGAAGTAACAGCACTGGAGGCCGACCCGACATGTTGGGCTAATTATTGCCGTGATTATCGCACCTTCAAAAACGTACATAAGCGCAAGATTGGAAAAATTGAAATGCTAAGCGCGACGCTTGATCTTTCACAGTCGCCGTCTCCACACAATTGGGGAGGTCCTATGAATTCAGCTCCGGGAGGAAGGCGCAACCG
>JAVCCS010000049.1 GCA_030765365.1 Candidatus Theseobacter exili | reverse complement strand
TTATTAATCCATTTGACCAGTCAGAACTTACTAACAGTATTAAATACCTTATAGATCATCCTGATACAGCTCTACTCTTCGGCAAACAGGCTGCTGATCATGTCGCTAGTAATTTCAGGATTGAATCGATGGCAAATGCAACACAGAATGTCTACCGCAAAGCAGTCTTGAGAATAAATAAAGAAAAGTGATACTCCTAATTATAATATGATTAATTTAAGGGAAGAATGCTGCATGAATTTTGTAAACAAAAAATTAATCTTTTTAAAACAAATCAAATCTACTTTTTTGTTTTTTTTTCTTTTTTGTTTAATTAGCCTTTTTAATACATTCTTTTGTTTTGCCGGCTCTGTAAATCATGCTTTTTTTGAAGGAAATTACGATAATGAAGGATTGATAGGAATAAGCCTTCCTGGTTCATGGCGACCTTTTTCTGATGAATCTCCATGGAACACACCCATTTCAACTGTGACTCAGGTCCATCCTGACTCAGATTTAATTATAGCTTTTATGAAGGAAGCTGCTGCTAATATACGTTTTGCTAAATATTATTCAATTCCTGTATGGGTTGTTAACTCGGACAACATTCCTCTTGTCCAAATCAGAAGTAAACGTATTTTCCCTGCCTGGGATAAAAACAACGATGGACTCAGTGACCAGGGAGTACCCGTAATACCGGCTATGTGGCCGGAACAAACATCTGACGGACACTTGTGTATTATTGATCCTTTTAAAAAAATATCCTACGAATTCTCCTGTTTTAAACATATAAATAATTCAAATCCTCAATGTACTACCTTTAATATATGGGATATTGAGGCCGATGGCATGGGCGATCCTTATTTCAATAAAAAACGTTGGCAAACCCGGGGTGGAAAAGGATCAGGGTTTCCTATTATTGCGGGTCTGATTCGACCTGAAGAAATAGAATCAGGTGAAATCCGTCACGCTCTTGTTTTCTCTTTTTCCAGAAACAGGCGTGCAAAAGACGGTTCTGATTTGTTTATTCCCCCTGCATGCCGAAGTGATGGTCAAGCCCTTGGCAGGCAATACCCTATTCAGGGAATGAGATTTCAATTGAATCCATCGTTAACCGAAAAGGATTTCAACAATTGGAAGCTGACAAAGGAAGCAAAAATAGTTGCAAGAGCCCTTCAAAAATACGGAATGTTCCTGGGTGATAATGGGGGTCCCATGGCAATTCAGGCGCAACTCCTCGGTCCATCAAAAAGAAAAAACCTGCAGGAATGGGAAAAACGTCATCCCGGCTTATTCAGCAGCATAAAAAACATACCTACAAACCAGTTTAGAATTGTATATACTGGTAAACCAATAAAAAAAATAGCAATAAAGTGTTACAATGAGTTTTTCATAAAGGATTTAATAATATGTCGTTTATTAAATTAGTAAGATCATTACAAAGCCCACGATTGACAGTTCTTGCTTATCATCGTGTATTGGATCTGGAATCTGCAAGTCAGGACATATATAAATTGAATGTAACCGATTTGGCATTATTCAAATCTCATATGGATTATATACATAAGAATTTCAATGCAGTTTCAATAGAGGACATACTTCTATGGCTTAATAACAAGCAGGATCTTCCTGAGCGTCCAGTTTTAATAAGTTTTGATGATGGATATAGAGATAACCTTACCTGTGCTCTGCCCGTATTACAGGAAATGAATTTGCCTGCAATAATATTTTTAACAACAGATTATATTGGAAACACCTTCCCTTTTTATTGTGATATATCTGCATGGTGCTTCCATCATACGAAAATAAATGATATTTATCTGCCTTTGATAGGACGCTGCGCATGGACCAGTAAGTCAAGCCGAATCAATGTGTTAAATGAATGGTTGAAAAAGCTCAAGACAGTGGATAATGACATGAAAAATATTGCGATGGAACAGCTCCCTGAAATTCTAGGCCTGAACCTTCCCCCAAAGACCTTTGATGAATTAATCCTTACTTGGGATAATGTAAAAACTCTAATCTCATCCGGCATTAGCATAGGTTCACATACACAAAGTCATGCAATTTTGACACGTGTCAGTGAAGAACAGGCATATAAAGAAATTACGAATTCTAAAACATGTATTGAAGAAAAAACAGGATATAAAATATCCTGTTTTGCGTATCCCAACGGAATGCAGTCAGACTTCAGTTCTAAAACTCATAACATGTTAAGATCTGCCGGTTACGAAGCCGCTTTCACCCTTCTTCATGGACCTGCAAAATTAAGTGAAATTCGTCAAAATCCTTTGGCAATACGCAGAATATATATTTCCGGTAAGGACAATATGCCTAGATTTATAGCAAAGTTATCAGGAATTCCTCGGATATTAAAGCAACTGGGTTTAAGAAGCTGAACTTTTCTTAAGTTTATTACGCATAATTCTGGCAAAACCATACATTTTAATGAATAATCGGCCAATGAAAGTTGTTGATGCTCTGAAAAACAGCACAGATCTTGTATTGTCTGTCCATTCATGCTTGTATCCATGATCTCCGCGCAAAAAATCAAATTCATGTATTCCTTCAGGAATGCATTCCTGAAGGGCATATTTCAACACCAGTTTTCCAGGACCATATTTCTTCCACTTGGCATCAAACCCCATTGAATAAGAATAAAGAATTCTGTTACGCAAAAAGCAGTAAATAACTGCTATATCAATACCTTCAACATTTAAGAAGAACAATCTTAGCCAATCATTTTTAAGAAATCTTTCGGCAATATCTGAATGAAACCTCTGCATACGAATATCCGAATAAGAACTTAATTCACCATGTTCCATGCGTGATAACACATTAAGCTTATACATACTCTTCATCTCATTTCTTAGATCATCTTTATGAACTATTCGGTGATAATAAACCTGTCCGGAAGACTCTTTCCCAAATTTTCTTTCCAAACGGCGAATATTTCTAAAAGCTTTTGTATCCCTCCCTTCTAAATAGCTATTCCAGTCATCTGGCAAGGAAATGTAAGGACATATGCTTTTATGAATATAGCACTTCCCTTCACCAAATCGCTGTACAAATAAGGCTGCGCTGTATGAAGAATCGCTTAAGCCATCTAATTTTATTATTGGCAGCAAACCGGAACAGCCAGATATAATTTTTGATACAAAAATAGGTGCGACTATTTGCTCGTAATCTTTTTGTATTATAAAATCCATATGATCACCGGCAGCAGGCCCACTGCCTGCAAACAAAAAAATTTTACAGTATGGGATCTTAAAAAAAGACTTCTCTTCAACAACTAACGGAGCCAGGCCAACCAAAATACTTGTACCAGCTTCTCTGGCTGTTACGATATACAGGGTTAACCCTTTTTGAAAATATTGCCACCAGGTTGAAATCCATTCCCACGTAAGAAAAATGCTGTTTGAAGAAGAACATTCCAGCAGCTTGTTCCACTCTGCTTCCAGACTTATAAACTCTCTTTCACAAGAAACAACTTCAATTATTACCTGTTCGGTCATAAATCAAAACATCTCCGTTCCAAATATTCTTTATTGCCTCAAAAATACCAGCAATTCTTTCCCATTCACTTCTGTCAAAAGAAACAAGAGCAATAAGGAAACGCATTAATAAGTAGCCGGAAAGCGCATAGTAGAAAAGAATCCAGTTCCACCATCTCTTTTCCAGCAGATTTCTGAATATCAGGTATTTGCCCATAACAAATTTTTGACCGTTTTTTCTTTTACTGGGGCGCATTTCCGGTGATTTGTAATGAAAAGCTTTTGCATCAGGATTAACAACAAGTTTATATTTTTTTGAAACTCTATATGAAAAATCCTTATCTTCACCAAAAGCATAGTCTCTGTACTTATCTGTAAAACCAAATTCCCGGAATATTTTTTTTCTATAAGAGCAAACCCCTCCCCCAAGAAAATCAACCTCTGTAACATGCTTCAATCTGAATTCCGTTACCCCTACTTCTGTACAAAAACCCGAGGGAAGCACCCTCCCCTCCCTGAT
>JAVCCS010000272.1 GCA_030765365.1 Candidatus Theseobacter exili | reverse complement strand
GGAAATAGCTCCAAATTTATATCACCCTTGGTTGTCTTAATTTCCGCCAGATATTTTTTGCTTAAACTAATTTGCATTTTTGGCGGCTGTTCCCATTGCTTGGTGTTCATACAAAAGATCTCCTTAATACAGATTTAAATGTTTTGTCTATTTCTACTAGTTATCACTTGGTGAAAAAGTTCCGTCCCTCTTTTTGCGATAATTCATGGATAGTATATGAATTAATAAATGACAAGCAGCTTTTTCAAACTTCATCCAGCTATTAGAAGGGCAATATATGGAACAACATTAAACATACAAATTGCCAGTTTATACAATCCCATGCCGGAATAGTGAATGATATTAAACTTTTCTCGGGACATGAAAAACCATTTGCTGTGGTACTTGTACATCAAGTCTCCGGCAAATACATAAAGACAGAACCAAAGCATCAATGCGGCAATATTGATTACTGAACACCACATAAATAGACTTCTAATTTCATTAATCATAATAATTATCCTCCATATGTTAGTATGTAAACTTTTTATTATAGTGTAGAAGAATTAACTATAATAAAGATAAATTGTTTATTTTTGTTATTAATTATTATACAAATTTTAAAGAAAATATGAAATTATATAAGTAAATTAATAAATTATTACAGATATTATACCTTGAAATAGTGAAATAATACGAAAAGCAGTGGTTGTTGATCGCTTTAGAGAGTAATAGAAATGAGTAAAAAAATTAGATCTTGCTGGATATGTAAATACCAAAATATTTTCAAGCCAACATTTCTTGGGTATTGCACCTGGTTTTCTAAAAATAGAAAAGGTGAAGATAAGGAAATTCCGTCCAAAGTTGTTGATGTAGGATGTAATCACTGGGAGGAGAAGCAGGTTAAATGATTAAAAGAGCTGTTGCTCAGGTTAGCAACACCGCATTTGTTCTTATTTTCCTGGGAATACTATGGCTTTTTTTTCTCATGCTAATACAGAGAGATTATGCTTTGTGTTTAATTGAGGAGGGAGGGCCAATTGAAAATGCAACTGCTTTATTTCTTTTCTTGGGATCATGTATTTGCATTATACGGATTTTTTTAAATAGTAATGCCATCATTTTCTGGGGCGAATTCGCGTTACTCTTTTTTCTTATGGCAATAAGAGAATTGGATGTGCATAGAAGAATCAGCGGATATAATTTCTTGAGAATTGATTTTTATACAAATGAAAACATTTTTCTAATTACCCGTTTATTTTCAGCATTAATTTTATTCATATGTTTTTTAATAATTATACATTTTGTGTTAAGTAATTTTCGCTCAGGTTTAGCAGCCTTAAAAAAAAGACAGCTCTGGACAATTAGCGCCATGGGCTTTTTTATTGCTGAAAGCTCGGCTTGTATTCATCACAAAATCTTCAAATCAATAAGTTTGGCTGTTATGCTGGCTTTAGGAAAGACTCCTGGTCTTATTCTTGAAAATGAAGCGGATTTTTTCGTTGAGATCCTCGAGGAAACCTTCGAATTTATTGCAGCTATTCTTTTATGTATAACAGCAAAACAGATTCCGGATGAATTTACTGTCAGAAACAAGCCGAATTCATCATAGAGACGTAGAGACTATGTATCTTTAACCTATTTATTACATGATATTGTGCGTATTTTTTAATCAAGGTAGGTTTGAGAATATTAAATATGCACTTTTAGCTGAGGTTATTATCAGGAGCTGCTTTTAATATAGTGTGTAGAAATATCAATATGTTATTGGCAGGTTATATTTGGGTTTTAAAATAATACTTATATGTCCAAATAGCTGTAAATGTTCCAATAAATGCTCCAAACAGTACATCACTGGGGAAATGAGCTGTTACTATTACACGGCTTATTCCGATTATTACAGCAATCGAAATAAAGATAAAAGCAAAGCGTTGAAATAATAAGGATAATGCTGTAAATAGTGAAAAGGCCCTTATAGTATGACCGGACGGTGTTGAGTTTAACTCCCAATTCGATGAAAAGAAATGCAATCCATAAAGATTTTTGTCAAAAAGCATTACCGGACGATGTCTCCCAAGCAGGTATTTAAATCCTTCGCCGATTATAATTGCTAATGAAACACTAAGACAGATATACAGTAACAACCTTGTCCATTGTTTTTCTAACCCGGAATCACAAATGAGAATTACAATAAATGCACATGTTATTCCAAATTTTATAAAGGATCCGGTAGCTAAATAAGATATATATTCACCTAAGTGATTTAACCAGGTATCGGAATAATTATTAAACACCCATTGATCTATGGTTTTGTCAAAGAAAATAAAAAAAACCAAATAAACTAAAACTAAGATTATACCGCAAAGGATCGTCTTTCTTAATAGATTATCCATTTTCTTCCGTTAATATTTGAGTTAAGGTTTTTATCTGTTTCTGTTTTATAGTAAACGTAATAGTTGAATAATTCAATTTATCAAAGATGCAGGCTATCCGGAAGCGTAAGTATATAATTTTTTATTCCATTTCTTACCCGTCGGTATATTGCCAATATTGCTTCTTTATCAGTCGCTTGCTCTGCGAGTTTTGGAGGATTATCAAATCTATGGTGAATTACTTTTGTTTTAGCCGGGAAAAATGGACAGGTTTCATTCGCTTAACCACATACGGTGATCACATATTCAAAACATGTATTGCTGAGTTCTGATAGAGTTTTGCTTTTGTTATTAGAGATATCTATGCCGATTTCTTTCTTATTTTACGAAAATATACTTTATAACCTTATCTAATATAATAGCCTGAAACTTTCCATTTGCCGTCTTTTCCCAGCATAGGCGTAATGGTTTCTACAGCAGTCTTCTTGTTTTCAAATGAAGTTTCATATTGTATCACAACATATTCACCGTCAGGTACTCCTGGTAATTCTGTTACTAGCTGTTTTGATTTTAATTTTCTATAAAGAACCTTACCTAACGGTTTTCTGGCGGCACTTATTGTTTGTTCCCATTGCTGCAGAGTAATAGAATTTTTAAAGTAATCTGCTGCAGTTTCCCAACTTTCAGCATAGTTTTCCGCATCAACGATGGCTAACCATTCCTGTGCAGCTTTTATTGCAGATAATTCCTTTGTATCTTCGGAAAAAACAGCAGAAATCGTATATAACAATCCAAAAACACATATTATGGACAGTTGTAAAGAGCGATTCATTCATATGGCCTTTCTTTTAATTAGCATTATTGTTCATTTGTTTCTTTGGGCATCCATTCCGGTTTTTTCAACTTGTTAATAATTAACGGTGCTCCGGCAAATACTATCAAACCAACAACAAGAAAAACAACGTAGAAAGTTGGACTTCCTACAGCAAGTTGAGCAGGAGGAAAAAACCCGACAATAAATGCGAAAAGAACAGCCAGAAAGCCGATTCCTGCAATCAAACACATGCCAGTATTGCCGCCTGGAACCTTATATGTGCGGTGAACATTCGGTTGTGAATAGCGGAGCCTGATTGCAGCAGCATATAATAATCCATACATAAAAAGGTATAGTATAGCGGTTAATGCCGTTAGGAGAAAGAAAGCACTGCTAACCGTTGGCATTAATAAATATACAAGAGATATGGAAGTAACAACAGCACCCTGTACAAATAGAATATGAGTTTGCACACCGTTTTTATTAGTATGTTGGAGGAACGGCGGCAGTTCGCCATCTTTTGCTGTAGCAAGGAGTCCTTTGCTAGGGCCGGCTATCCATGCAGTTACGCCTCCAATGGTACCAAAAGCAACCAAAAAACCGATAATCGGCATCATCCATTTAATATGAAACTTGTCCAGTAAATTACTGAATGCCTGCATAACACCTACTGTAAGGCTGATGTTTGCTGCAGGAATCACAGCTGATATGGCAAGAGACCCCAATGTGAATACAATTATAATAATAAACATTGCCAGGAAAACGGCTTTAGGATAATCTTTTTTCGGATTTTTTAATTCCGTAACATGAACAGCTCCTACTTCCATTCCTGCAAACAGAAGCACAATACCGGCAAGAAAAGCAATTTTACTGAAATTACCTAAATCAGGGAATATGCTGTGAGAGGTTTTCATAAACTCCAGAGGATTTCCCGTAATTACCCATAAAATTCCTAAAACAATAATAATAGCAGCAGGAAGCAATGTGCCTCCAACTACACCGGCTGTTGATAACCATCCTGCTGTTTTCATTCCGCGAAAACTCATAAAAGTTGCGCCCCAATAAACAACAAGAATAACGACAATATTAAAAATTTTATTTTGATCAAGCCCCGGACTGTTAAAAAGATAAGAAATTGCACCTGCAGCAAAAGCCAGAACAGTAGGATACCAAATTGTATTCTGTATCCATTGAATCCAGATTGCAGTGAAGCCCCAGCGAGATCCAAAGGCTTCTTTTACCCACCTGTAAACACCTCCATTTTGAGGCCATCCTGTTGCAAGTTCTGCAGAAACAAGTGAAACTGGGACAAGAAAAAACAAGGATGCAAAAAGCAGAAAGAAAATCATTGATAGACCTTCTGTTGCCATCATAGGCAAGCCCCGTAAACTCATTACACATGCTACATTCATCATAGCAAGCACAAAAACAGTTACATAATGACGTGACGACGACGTTTTTTCACTCATTCCTGTCTCCTTTTTTCTTTATTGAGCTGTTGGCGTTTTACAGATAGTGACATTAACTTGTATGAGAACAAGTATGAGAATATCCTCCAGCTTCTTTTTCTGTTAAAGGCGTGGTAACCGGATTCTTATCATAGTAGTCCAGACAGCGTTGTATATCACCTATAAGCATTGTTGCTAAATCGTGGGTGAATCCATGACGTACAAGAGTCCTCATCACCACTAAATCCTGTCTGTCTGGCGGCATAGAGTAAGCAGGCACTTGCCATCCTCTGCTGCGCAGTTTGTCAGAAAGATCATAAAGTGTATATCCTGGAGAAATCCCTTCTTTGAAGGTCCATGTCAGAGCAGGTATACCATTTTTACCATCGTATATAATTTTGAATGGTCCCAATTTTCTAATCCCCTCTGCCATGAATGCCGCGGTATCATAACATGCCTGATGGATCTTTCTGTAACCTTCACGGCCAAGCCTCAAGAAATTGTAATATTGAGCGACAATCTGACCTCCGGGTCTCGAAAAATTCAAGGCGAAAGTAGGCATGTTACCACCCATATAGTTGACCCAGAATATTAAGTCGTCAGGCAGTTCTTCTCTATCCCTCCATAAAACCCAGCCTACGCCAAGTGGTGAAAGTCCAAACTTG
>JAVCCS010000307.1 GCA_030765365.1 Candidatus Theseobacter exili | reverse complement strand
GGACTTTCATGTACTGGCAATTAAAAAGATGGGCTAAATACCAACACGGTAACAAAAACCGATGGTGGATATATAGGCGTTACTTTACTGGCAATTACTTTACCGACAAAAGGACATCCGGAAAAGGCATAGCCGTTTACAAGCTATACCGTATTGCATATGTCCCGATACGGTACCATGTCAAGATAAAAAGCAGCGCTAACCCATACTTGCCGGAATTTGACAAGTATTTTTTCCAACGGCAGAAATGGAGAGAAGATTTAGCTAAAGAGTGTAAACAAATTACTACATTTGTTGAAAAGGAAATTACTTTTAACAGTCGGGTTTCCCTTCACCGGGAGAGCCTTAAAAGTGCCTGAGCCGTATGCGGTGAAAGTCGCACGTACGGTTCTTAGGGGGCGTAAGCTACCCGGTGGGCAAATGCAAAGAGAGATGAGCACCACGAGAAATACATAACAAAATGAAAAGATTTCTATTATATACTGTACTTGGATTCTTAACGATAAACCAAGGATTTTCTCAAGAAGATTCAACGATTTTGGAGATAAAAGTGGATTTTAAGAAGTGGCAGTCAATAATTGATAAAGAATTTGACAGTTGCGATAAACTCTACAATTATGCTTGGGGAGAAAACTATCAGTTTGACAAATGGACTGATAAAAAGATTGATAATGATAGTTTAACATTATCAGAAGCAGTATCAATAATTAAAAAGAAAGATTTTGGATATTATGTATATGTTGATACTTATTCATTTTCAGGTGATTGGTATGTTGCTGCAGATTTCTATTATGATAAAGATAGACAACTATATTTTATCGGTTGGAGGATGAATACTTTTTATGCTGAGGAGCCTTTAAAGGTTGAGAAAAGATTATATTTTGATAATCAAGGACAACTAATTCGAGATTTGAAATCTGTCTATAAAATGAATACCAAGGAAAAGATTGATATAGATTTCATGGACAGAGAAGTTGATTATAATTTGACTTTAAGAGATATGGACTTTTATAAACATTGGATTAATAAGGAATAAAGCACGTTGCCCTAACACGCTATAAATTTCATTTGGCAGCAGGGTGGATTGCGAAGGTTAATGCTTTTAATTAACTTTGTAAAAACTTGATAACGAATAGCTTTTAAGTGCCAAACGAAACTTATAGCCATACGTTAGTGCCAACATAAAAAAGACAATACCTTTGCAAAAAATTAAACTTAATGAATAAAGTACAAAATATTTCAGCAATTGACCTCTTCTGCGGAATTGGTGGACTGTCATATGGCTTAAGAAAAGCTGGAATTGATATTAAAGTTGGAATTGATCAAGACAAATCCTGTGAATATGCCTATTCAAAGAATAATAAGGCAGATTTTATCGGAGATGATATTGCAAACATTCAAGGAAAAATTATAAATGAAAAGTACTGGCAAGATGACCAAATTAAGGTTTTAGTTGGTTGTGCACCTTGTCAACCATTTTCACCACATACAAATAAAGTAAAGGGAAAGGAACAAACGACTAAATGGAATCTACTCAATGAATTTTTGAGACTTATTGAGGAAACCAACCCTCAAATTGTTTCAATGGAAAATGTATCTAATCTTTCCAATAAAGATATTTTCAAAAACTTCAAATCAACACTGGAAAATCTTGGTTATCATGTTTCATATCAAAATGTGTACTGCCCAGATTATGGAATACCTCAAAAGCGTAGAAGACTTGTGCTACTCGCCTCTAAATTTGGTGAAATTAATTTGATTCCTAAAACCAAAACACCAAAAAAATACAAAACGACTAAAGATGCCATTGGACACCTGCCAAAATTAAAGAATGGTGAAAAATCAAAATCTGACCCACTTCACTTTACAACTGAGTTATCAGAAATCAACATAAAACGAATAGAGGCTTCACAACCAAATGGAACTTGGCTTGATTGGAATGAAGAACTTAGATTAGAATGTCATAAAAAATCAACAGGAAACACATATAAATCTGTTTATGGAAGAATGAGTTGGGATGAGCCTTCACCTACTATCACTACCCAGTTTTATAATTTCGGGACAGGAAGATTCGGACACCCTGAACAGAATAGGGCTTTGACAATTAGAGAAGCTGCACTTTTACAAACCTTTCCTATAAACTATAAATTTTTTAAGAATCCCGAAGATATTGCATTAACCAAAATTGGTGTTCATATTGGTAACGCTGTTCCAGTTGATTTAGGATACATAATAGGGAAAAGTATCTTAAGACACCTAAATACATAAAAGATATGAAAGAGTATAAAATAAATGTAGACCCGAGAATATTGGAATTACTAGGTCCAAATTTATATACTAATATTTATTATGTTTTGGCTGAATTGATTGCAAACGCATATGATGCGGATGCAAAAAATGTATATATAACTGCAAATCCAACAGATATTCGAGTTGAAGATGATGGACACGGAATGTCTTATGAAAATGGAGAGATTGAAAAGTATTTGAATGTAGCTGGAGTTTCTAGGACTTCGGAGGATAATTCATTGACACGAAATAGAACTAGACGAAAAATGGGTAGAAAAGGGGTTGGAAAATTAGCTGCTCTTTCTGTTTCTGAATCTGTTGATGTGTTAACTATTGCAAATGAGGATAAATCAGGATTTATTCTAAATCGAATACCTTTAGAAGAAAACAAACTCGAAGCAATCCCAGAAGAAGAAATTAAATTTGACTTCATCAATAAACACGGGACTTTAATTATAATGAAGGACCCGCAATATAGATTACACAAAACATTAAAGACAGTTAAAAGAAATCTGATAAAAATTTTCCCATTAATTAATAAGGATTTTAGGATTCATATATCAAGAGGTAATGAAACAGAAATAATTGATGATTTTGATAGAAGTGTGATGACTGAGCTATGTGCCTTGATTACCTTAGGAGAGTCGTTTAGGTCTTTGGCAGATTCAGTCCCCAATGAATATCCAAATAAAAGGTCAGAATTAGCAGAAAATATTAGCTCTTTCACTTCACCTATTATAATGAAAGACATTAATGGTCAAGAAAAAGAATATATTCTTGAACTAAAAGGTTGGATTGGCGCATATAAATCAACAAGAGGACGAAAAGCAGAACTAACAGATTTCCCTGATAATTTTATTTCTCTTTTTGCAAATCAAAAAATGGGAGAGTTTAATATTTTGCCAGCCGTTGGTCAAAACAAACTAATTGAGGTATTTATTGTTGGTCAATTGCATATTGATTTGTTTGAATTGTCAGAATTACCGGATATAGCATTGAGTAATAGGCAAGGTTATAAATCTGATGACCCTCGATATATAGTAGTTCTTGACTTTGTCAGAAATGAACTCTTACCTAAAATTGTAAATAAAAGAAAAATATATGCAGACGAAGTAAATAAGGAAAAGGAAAAGAGAAAAATAGAAGAACAGAAAAAAAACGAAGAAAAGCTTAAAAAACTAATTGATAAATTTAGAACGAATACAAGTAATAAGGCAGCTCAAAAAATTAAAGATTTAGGAATGGATATTCCTAAAGAGGTCATTGAAAAACTTATAAGTGAATCAATAAATGATAATTCGCCTGATTTGGGGATAAAATCAAAAGTTGATAGCCAAAAGAAAAAAGTATTAATATCTCAAACCCTTCCAGATAAACTTTTATCGGACATTATTTACAAACAATTATTATTTAATAATATACCTGAAGAAGATATACTATACACTAATTGTGATGATGAAATATGCCGAGTCCCTGAAGCTATGGCAATATATGACTACTTGCGTGAATTTTTTGTAGAAAGCTATTCAACTCAAAAAATATATGTTCTTTTCGTAACAAGTGATAATACGAAAAAGTCTTGGGGTGCCATTACTGAAGTAGGTGCAGCTTGGATTACCCAAATTGACCATAAGATTTTTAATATTTCACCCTTTAGACCTGAACACCCTTTGGATAATGAACAAATGTGGCATACTACAAATAGAGATACTAACAATCCCGTTGACCTTTCAATGTCAAGATTAAATGCCGATATTTTCTGTCAAAAGATTGATCATTTGTGTGATGTACTTGAATATAGAAAAAAAACTAGGGCTGAAAATAGAGCATATTTAGAAACACTAATTTCTATAGTTTGAGATAAATAGAATGAGAATGCTGGCACTAATAAATAGTCTTCAAACGGTGCGTAGCACCCAGTTTGAAGCAGATGTTGAGCTAAATCCGTAGCGCATCTGCCATTTTATGGGTTTTCAATACGATTTTTGTGGGGAGCTAAATTTTTCGAGGAAGGAAATGATCTGCCACCGGTAGCAGGTTTTGAAAGTTTGCTGGTTATTTCATTGTCAATTTTTTATACCAGTCACTAAAACAGATGATCTCATACTTTTTTTGCCAACTTTTGGGCAATACAAACCCAGGGTCCTCAATGTTTGCCACACACTTGAAAACAATGTGTTGTAAAATTTCCTGCTATCAAGAATACAAATTGCATTGAGTTGTCCCGGTACAGTAAATACAATATGGAAATACTTGGTGTCAACAATCCGTTCCGATACATCTTCAACCCAAAATGCTTGTTTGGAGGCCTGACATTTGGGACAATGACGATTGCGGCAACTGTTGTAACT
>JAVCCS010000219.1 GCA_030765365.1 Candidatus Theseobacter exili | reverse complement strand
CAATATATGTCATTGCATGGAATGCATTAAAGACTTTTGTTTCTAATGGGGGGAAAATTAGGATTGTGTGCTCTCCATATATAAAAGATGAAGATAAAATTGCACTGGAAGAAGGATATAATGCAAGAACTTCTGAAATTATAACGGATTCATTAAAGACTGAGATTCAGGAATTATTTGATCATTCATTATTAAATAAACCATCAAGGGTTTTATCTTGTTTGGTAGCAATAAATGTTATTGACCTTAAAGTAGCCATACTTAAACCAGAAGCTTCCCCAGAAACAAAGAGACTTTTTCATGACAAGGTTGGAATTTTCAAGGATCGTGAAAGTAACCATGTGGGATTTAGAGGTTCAATGAATGAGACTTTTAAAGGGTTATCATCAGATGGGAATATTGAATCAATTGATGTATTTCCAAGTTGGTTAGATACAAGGGATAGCAAGCGTGTTGAGAATGCTCTTATTTATTTTAATAAACTATGGGATAATAAATTACAAAGTGTTGATGTCTTTGATTTTCCTAGTGCTGCAAAGGAGTTATTGACAAAATATACTTCACAAGATAAATGGAATGAATTGTTGGAAGAGGTATCTGTCGATATTGATTTAGGGGGAAAATGGAGTGCTGATAGGAGGTTTGATGGGAGAATACCTAGGGATCACCAAATTAGAGCATTAGAGGAATGGGAAAAACATGGGAAGAGAGGAATATTTGAACATGCGACAGGTAGCGGCAAAACATACACAGCAATGTGTGCAATAAGGCCAGCACTGATCAACAATGAAATACCACTCATTCTATTGCCTTCTTCAGAGCTTTTAAAACAGTGGTATAAAGAGTTAAAAGAAACTTTTGATGAAGATGATTTGAGTTTTTTAATTTGTGGAGATGGGAATAACTTATGGAAGAAACCTGGTTATTTATCTGCTTGGACTCAATCAAGTCCAAACAAGAAAAAGGTTATTTTGACCACAATGGATACAGCAGCATCGGATCCATTTATTAAAGGTATTCAAATGGGAAGCCATTTATTTGTAATTGCTGATGAAGTCCATCGATTAGGGAGTACTTTTAGAAGTAAAGTGTTTAAGATTAATTCTGGATCTCGACTTGGGTTGAGTGCCACACCAATAAGGTATGGAGATGAGGTTGGTACAAATAAGATATTTGAATATTTTGAAGGTATTATTCCTCCACCTTTTACACTCAAAGACGCGATACAATCTGGAGTCTTAACAAAATATTTTTATCATCCTCATGAAATTAATCTCAAAGGATTTGAACAAGATGAATGGGATGATATATCAAATAGATTAAGCAAATTAATCGCTATAAAAGGGGCCCAGACTCCCGATATAATGAATGACTCCCAAATAAGGTTATTGCTTATTCAAAGATCAAGAATAATTAAAAATGCTATAGCGAAAGTTAATTTATCGGTTGAGGTTCTTAATGATCATTTTGAAATCGGACAAAAATGGATAGTCTATTGTGATAATCAAACTCAGCTCTCACAAGTTCTAGGAAGTATAAGATCAGAAGGATATGATGCATATGAGTATCATTCATCTATGCAAGGTGACAGGGACAAAACTCTTTCATACTTCTCATTAAATGGAGGTATATTAGTTTCGATCAAATGTCTTGATGAGGGAGTAGATATACCTTCTGCTACGCATGCATTGATACTTGCATCTTCAAAGAATCCCAGAGAATTTATTCAGAGAAGAGGGAGGATCCTTAGGAAATCGAAAAACAAGCATCTATCATTTTTGCATGACGCTATTGTTACTCCATGTAAAAAAGATGACGGATTGTTTAATGAGTTATCCATTCTTAGTGCACACGCCGACCAAATTGACCACCCTACGCCGATTTAAACTGACCACCTCCCGCCGGAGTGGTTGACCAGTCTCCCTGAACCTTGCAATGAACGAAAGTTTTCATCACTGATACGTGATATCAAAGTTAATTAATTTCCATTTGTTTCAACTGTTTCTATGTTTTTTCTATTTTGCCTTCTTATTGATTCTCCAGCAAGTTCTATCCGATGTGCATCATGAACAATACGATCCAAAATGGCATCGGCAATGGTTTGTTCGCCGATTACTTCATGCCATTGATTCACAGGCAACTGGGAAGTAATAATGGTAGAGCGTTTCCCATGCCGGTCTTCAATGATCTCCATAAGCATTTGCCGGCTGGTCGCATCAAGCGGTTGAAGTCCAAAATCGTCCATTATCAAAAGATCCTGCCGTTCGATCTTTGCTATCTCTCTGATATAGGACCCGTCAGCTTTTGTCATTTTCAGTTTTGAGAACAACTTGGATGTGTTTGCATAAAGTACTTTGTAGCCAAGTGTGCAGGCCTGGTTGCCGATCGCCGATGAGATATAACTCTTGCCCACACCGGTACTTCCGGAGACAAGAAGGTTCTCCTTTAGCTGGATAAAGACACATTCGGTTAACCTCATAAACTGGTTCTTATCGAGGTTCCTGTCAATATCAAAATGCATTTGCTCAATATTGGCCTTATAACGGAACCTGGCATTGCGTATATGCCGCTCAATACGCCTGTTGTTACGGTCATCCCATTCTGCCTCGACCAGCATAGAGATCAACTCATCGGTGGTGAGTTTAGGCATACTGCCATTTTCCATGCTTGTATTGAATGCTCTTACCATACCGTAGAACTTCATCTGTTTCATTTTCTGAAAGGTCTGTTCATTCATCATTGGTTGTTTTGGTTATACAATACCCGGGAGATACAACTTACTGCATCCCCCGGGATAGATTCTACTTGTAATAATTCTTGCCACGGATATTGCCATGTGGAGGTAATGACTGATCGTTGTCAGGCGGATCTTCGATGTTGCGGTCAAGCCCCCGTTCCAGGATGGCCCGGATGGTCTGGTAACCGTAGTCTCCATACTGCAACGCTCGCTTGCAGGCGTTGTTCAAACGATCTTTGCCAACACGGGCTGCAAAGCTTAGTACTCCCTGGCATGATCGGTATGTCTGCTCCGGGTGTTGACGGGTTTGCAGCAACTGGGTTATATATTCCTTTGTTTCCGGGCCTACAGCCTCTGCACGTTCAATGAACTTGTCAGGATTCCAATCACTGAAAAAACGGTTTTTGGAAGCCAGGTGCTCTTCCACAGTGGTATATCCAAAAGGGCGCCGGTTCCTTTTGTGTAGTGCAATCCGCTCATAACGGTGATATACTTCCACTTCACTCTGGCTGTAAAGAAGGGTTACTTTCCTGCCAATAAATTGGGCGGGAACGGTATAGTAATGCTTGTCTTCGGCCAGGCAAACATAGTTGTTCTTCATCACCGTGGCGATATACTTTCGTTTTAACTCATATCTCTTTTCTGGCAATGGATGCAACATATAGCGCTCAGTTTCTTCAAATAGGTTTCTGCGACTGTAAGGCCTGCCGGTCAACGGCTTGTTATTATACTCTTCCAACTCCTCTTTAATGGCATCATTAAGAAGTTCCAGACAGGAAAACACTTTTCCCTTCAATACGCTGTATATGGCGCGGTAAATGATCTTTATCGCTCCCTCGACCAGCGCCTTGTGCTTTGGCTTATAAGGAGCTGCCGGTAAAGCAGCCATGGAATAATGGCTTACAAAGTCACGGAAAGCTTCATTTAGCGTAGGCTCATAACGATTACTCTTGATAACAGCCGATTTTAGGTTGTCCGTTACAATGGCATTGGGAGAACCCCCAAAATAATGCAGTGCATTCTCACAAGAATGAATAAAGTCTTCTTTCTGCTGGGTATAACTGGCCTCAACATAAGTCAACTGGCTTGCGCCCAGTATAGCAACAAATACTTCAACGTCAACAGTGTCCTGACTCTCCGGATCTAACACCTGAAGCTTTTCTCCTGCGTAATCCACATACATCTTCTCGCCTGCTTTATGTTCAATATGCATCACCGGGTTACGTACTTTCAGCCACAGTCGATAATAATGTTTGAACTGTGAGGGACGATACCCATCGTGATGTTTTGTAATATACTGCTGCCAGAGCTTCTCCTTGGTGTTCTCACGACTCTTCAAGGCTTTCTCCATAACAGGAAAAAAGGCTTCCAATGCCTTATATTTGGGATCATTCTCAATGTGGTTGCGAGGGATCATATCCAGGAACATCTGTTCCAACTCAGTATTATTTATTTGGCCGATCTCTTCAAGCGTCTTGCCTGAAGCTAAAAACAGCCTGATATACTTCTTGACAGTGTTACGTGGAAGCCCTGTCCGCTCTCCAATGGATTGCTTGCTTACACCATCGGTGTACAATCTGATAATGCTTCTTACCTTGCTCATTTTAATAAGTTTGTTAGACATTTATGATTGATTTTAAGACAAACCAACATAATCATAAATGCCCGCGTATCAGCAAGGAAAACTTCGTTCAGAAGGGTGGTCAATTTCAACCGGCGCAGGGTGGTCAATTTGCTCCGGCGCGAGCCGGCCAAAATCACCGGCGAAAGGTGGTCAGTTTACTCCGGCGGAGACTGGATATTTAGAGCGTTTTTTCCATGAATAGATACAAATGTAATAAATAAAATGATGGGGACGGCACAGGGGACTGTAAAAATAGGTTTTATTATACTATTTTGTATTTATCTGAATTTATCATTTTTGAAAAAATCTATAGATGTTGAGGTTTGAAGGGTCAAGAACATATAATGGAGGGTAAAAGGTGTTAGTCCTAGTCGGACAACAAAAAAGCGCCTCAAAAGGCGCTTTTTTTAATTGGTGAATTGGTGAGTTAGTT
>JAVCCS010000181.1 GCA_030765365.1 Candidatus Theseobacter exili | reverse complement strand
TAATGGCAAAATTTCTTTTGTCGAATATAGTTTGTATTTAAAAAATCTAGCTTCCGAACTTGAAATTGATTTATCTGAATGTGGTAATTTTATTCGTATGCTTCAAGTCAATGAGCTTGAACATACCCTTGATTTCGAAGCAATAGAGAAGGCTAGAATAGAGGTAGTCAAAAGACTAAATCAACAACTGCCGAGCGAAGATGTTTCAGAAATATTAACCCAGAGTCTTTATTATAGGCTAGAGCGTACGACACCTTTTCAGTATTTTTCATTTCTTAAAAAGAAACTCGATGAAAATGAAATTAATACTGATGATATATCTGCGTTACATGAATATATGAAAATGCTTAATTTATTTGAAACAATCCAAAAAGATGAAGTTATCAAAGAAGCCGACAATCTTTCTATTAATGTGAAAGCGAAGCTATATACATCTTCAGATCAGAGATTATTAGCGGACTTTGAAGAATATCTCACGCTTTTAAGGGCTTTTTATTATCTTGAAATGACCAGAGAAAAATTACACATTTTCTATAGCAATCCTCATAAGCTTAGTATGGATAAGCTTGTTGCGTTCATAAGAAAAATGGAAAAGCATCTAAACGTGAGTTTTCAGATTAATCAAGACGTGTTTACACTCGATAAAGATATTTCTGCTTTAGAACGCTTTTACAATATTGCTAATGAAAGAGACAGGGCCATAGTTGATAATGCAATTGAAAACATGAACAAAGAAAAAGCAGATGCAGCTATTTTAGTCGCTGGCGGTTTTCATACTGAAGGAATGACAAAACTTTTTAAAGAAAGAGGAATTTCTTATGTGGTCATTAGTCCTCGTATTGCTAAAATTCAGGTTAAAACGCCGTATGTTTCAATAATGCAAGATGAGAGATCGGCTTTAGAACAGCTTGTTCAGGTTTCGAAAAAGCACAGTTATGCAAAAGAAGATGATAAGGAAGAACACGTTGAGATAGCTCAATCTCATGGAACTGCATCTGAAATGCTTAGTACAATGATTATAAATATGGATCCTCAGGAATTGACAGATTGGCTCAAACGAAATCCTAACCTTATACCTGAAGTTAGAGCTCTTGTACTTAGAAAATTAGAGACAATAGAACTATTTGATATTGTTTCAAAAGGTCTTTTTGAACTTTTTTTATCTATTCAGTCTTGGGAAGAAGCCAAAAGGTCTGAAGAAGGTACTCCTGTGGGCCTTGCCTTTAAAATCAGTGAAGAATGGCTTAGTAGATTTGAAGGCATGCTAAGAGGTTTACCTGAAGCAGAAAGGACTGAGGCATTAGCACGATTTTCAGCGTCTTCAAATAGTATTAGAGTTTATGCTGATCGTATTGAAAAACTTGAAGTTTTTGATGAAAAGCTTCAAGCAACAGTAAGTATGTATTTTATCCCTATGACTATTGCTGGAGTACAAATGGGAATAGTAGTTCCTTCCGATACAACTGATGGAGAAGATATTCCTATCATGGACCAGTTTGAACAATCCGTCATATCTTTTGAAGAATTTCAAACTCGACGACTTGTTGCCATGCTTGCAGATGACAGTTTGAACAATACAGAAGCCCTTCAATTAGTTGCTAGGGATCTATATGTAAACGGAACAGATATAGAGGCATTTTTAAATGCATTTAAAGGTAAACATACTGATTATGCTGAAACTATTAGTGCTTTTTTAGAGACATATGATTCAAGAAATTTTCAATTAGGTTTTTTCCAAATATCAAACAAAGTTGTTAACAAAGGCATTGCGTCTGAAATGGAGGTGGTTGAGCATAGTTTGCAAGCAGGGCAAGTGCAATTAGATGAATTATTAGTGGAAGGACAATCCGCATTTATTTCTTCAGATAATGGAATGAAAGGTGATGTTCTATTTATTGGAAAACAGGATTTGGGTGAGGTGTCAAACTCTGATACATTTAATGCTTCATCAAAACCTCAAAATAGACTTATTCGTCAATCACTTGCAACTGTTTTGCCTATTGTTAGAGAAACTCGACCTGACCTTGCATCTATTTTGGATGGACCTTTATCTCATTTTGTCATTTTTTATGGCGATGTTATGCCACGAGATGTTATAGCTCATGCTGGTAGAGGTACTGATAAAGCAAATATGCGCCGTATTTATCTTAATGGCGATGCTATTTTTCAGTTAGCTTTAGGCGTTAGAAATGGTGATGTTGTTTCCCAAAATGCTTTAGCAGGGTTAGTGCTTAGGGAATTGGCGCGTTTGGAAGGTGCTACAAGCTCACTTGCTGAACGTGAGCAAAGAAAGATAGACTCAGATCTTTCAATTTTAAGGATTCTTCCAGAAATGATGAGATATTCAGCAAAAGAGGGAGCTGAAGGTAAACCTCAGCAAAGATACTCTTTTAGTTTGGCATTACCATTGAATTCATTGATTTCTAGTGTTCGTAGATCTTTTATGAATCTTATTTTAGTAGTATTAAGGCCTTTAAGAAATTCAATATTGATTTTAGCTTTACTGCGATTGCTAGCTCCTGTTTCTGGCATTGTTCCCTATGTACCAAGAGTTCTAGTAGCTTTAGCGCCGCTAGCTATTGGAGCTTGTACTAGAGTCTTTGAAACTTATCCTGAGGATGCAGGTGCAGTATCAACAGTTATTGAAGTCAGTGAAGATTTTGGCGAAACATCTTATCCAGACAGAGGAAATGAACCAAGTCCAGCATGTCTAGATGAAGAAAATGTCAGTTTAGAAAGGGTGTATGGTGATGCAGACCTTCATCCAGTAAATCCTGAAGCAATGGGTGTGTATCGATTTAGTTATATTTATCCAAGCACAGTAGAACTTGATGCTATGGACTTGGAAGAACCTTCGTATCCAGTGACTCTGGTACAAGAAAATAATGCTGAAGATAATGAAGGTAATTTATTGGGCATGGATATGGAATCAGCGCTTGTTCCGCAAATTGATTCGCAAACAGGTCAGGAAGTATTCGATGTCAATGGTGAACCAATTATGGGCCTTGCTTTTTCAATTCGTGCTGATGAAGAGATGCCGTTAACTGCGAGTTTTTTTCTTATATATCTTGAGGATGCTGATGGCAATGCATATTTAGAAAGGGTTGAAAATATTTCTAGAGAATGGCAATCCGTTTTTATTCCTCAAAGCGCAATAAAAACGGATGGAGATACACCTGTTGCGCTTGATTTATCAAGGATTGTAAAAAGACAGATGGTTTTAGATTTTGCTGCTGATGAAGCATTGCCAGGTACACAAGGGGCATTTTTTATTGATGGGTGGTTTAATCCTGAAGCTTTTCCAAGTCAGGATGATGGTGGAGAAAGTTCAGTAATTATGGTTAGCAGTGACAATTTTGGTACTGCAAATGGAGCTGAGATTTTGCTTAATGATTATGATATGGTTCATGGTCCTAATAATAATCCTGCAATGAGAATAAACTTAGATATGACAGACGGAGAAGAAGCTGCAGCGTATTTTACATTAGAGGATAGAGATCTTTCGGGTCGAGAACAATTGGTTTTTTATAGTGTTGGCGGTGAAGTTGCTCCTGAAAGGTTTAAAATACGGTTACAAGGACCTGCTAATAACGAAGGGGTTTCAGAATCAGTAGATGTGGATGTTGTTTCAGTTAAAGAAGGCGAGTGGACAAAACACACTATTTTTCTTGGACGGAACATTCCTAATTGGTTTGATCTTAGTGAAGTGGACCAGCTGAAATTTGTATTTCATCCTGAGTTTTCAGAAGAAGAAATAGGCAGTGTTTGGATTGATATGAATATCCAGATGGATAGTGTTATCTATGTTACAGATGTTACTGATAATCCAACATATGTCTTTGAAGACGATTTATTTGTTGTTCCTGATGGGAGTGGAACTCTTAGTTATGATCCTGTTAATCATCGTTGGGATGCACAACTAATACCATCTGAGGCCTTACCGAAAGCACCGGTTATTTTAGAGTCTTCACAATGGTCAATGGATGGGGAATATATACGTGTTCGTGTTCAGGGGGACAGTAGTACAGAGTTTTCACCAAATCCATTTATGCTTGTTCAAGATATTAATGGAGAATGGAAATTATTTCGCGTCTTTAGTATTAGGCCTGATACAGAAGTACAGGGTGAAGTATCTATTTCGAGAACTGCATTAGAGAATAGTAATATCGATCCAGATCAAATAGTAAAGATAGAATTGTTTGTTGATGCAGCTTTAGATGATTCTGTTTTAGGAAGAACATGCGGATATTTTATTGATGGATTGAGTTATCCTGAAGTTAAAAATCTAGAAATACACGATGCAGGCGCTGAATCAGATATAATTGTTGATGATCTCTCAACTTATTTCGATTGGGGTGATCCAGATCAACTTATTTTAATGCGTTTTGATACAAGACAGGCTGACGGTAACAATACTGCTCCGCTTACAATTAAATATAGTTTACCTGAAATTGTTCCGGAGGATCCAACAATAGTAGTTGCAGGTCAATTACTTGTTACACCTGGACAATTTGATGGAGTGAGCGAGCTTGTTTTTAGTTCGAGGGCGATAGGTCCTGAAGAAGGAGTTGATGGGCCAAAGAATATTCTTATGCGCTTTATGGGTTATGATCTTGATGGTGAACTAGTTTCATACGATATGTATGTAACTGCTATTCCTCAGGAGGACGGAAAATACACCTATGTTGTTGACCTTGATAAGGTAAGATATCATCTTGGTGAAGATACAACATTTGAAGTAATGGGATTTATCTTTGATCAGGATGTTGTTTTTGATGAAACTGATGGCACAGGTCTTGAGGGAGAATTGGTTGTTGATATGGTCTTTGAAGGTGGAGGCGTAAAGAATACAACTATTGTTCTTGGAGCTGAGTCTGGTACGGTAGATGAAGATTTGCTCATTCAAGAAGATCAGATAGATCAATTCAACTTCATAGCTGTTTCTCCAGCAACGCTTACATGGGATTTAGTGAATGGAAGATGGCAATTTGATGCAGAGGTTACAGAAGAAAACCCGGTAGCTTCACTTGTTTTAGAATCTATTGCAGAATCAGGTGCTTTTATTAATTTAGATGATCATGGTGATTATTTTGAGTTTCCTATCGAAAGTGATATTAGTTTAAATCAGGTAAATTTAACTTTGGAATTCACGGATGTTAACGGGAACACTGTTATTTTTGAACTTGAAGATCTTGAAATTGGAGAAAAGGGTATTAGAGTGCCTTTATCTTTAGTAAGAGCAGGTGGCTTGAGACAAGATATAGATCAGACTCAAGTTGTGAAAGTTGAACTTAAAATTGCCGATAGTTTTTTAACTGATGTTTGGCCAGGAGTTCTTAGTTTAAGGTTTGGTGGATTTGCTCCTTCTGAAATATATGAAGAGCCGTTACCGTCTATTTCCCCGCCTAAACGTGGAGAAGGGCCAGATGCAACATTACAAACACCCGTAGTTCCGCAAAGGGGCGAAGATAGTTTTCCTTCATGGAAACCTCAATCGTTTGAAGGATTCGATGCCTTTGTTGAGGGTAAATCTGAAAAAGGTTTTATAGACGGAGTGCATATTGTCAATACTTCATTGGTCCAGAAAAGTCAAAAGGGAGCTTTTGTTTTGGAAAATGAAGGTGATGAAGGGGTTAATCTTCTTAAACAAATGGAAAAAGATGGAGGTATTGTTCTTTCAGTTGCAAGTGATCCAAATTTTGAAATGATCGATAAAGTTTTTCTAGAGGTAACAGATGTTGAAGGTAAAACGGTTACTATTCCCATTGAACTATTTAAAGAAAAATGGAATAACAGAACAATAGAATCTGAAGAGCTATTAGGTGTGAATCTTGAAAAGGTTTCAAGGGTAGCCCTTGCTGTGGATAGTCGGGTTGCACAAAATAGAAAAGTGGGTTTTGCTTTTCGAGGATTGATTGATCCAACATCAAATATTAGTTTTGGACAGGTTAAAGATAGTAAATTAGCCGAAATCACTTTAGCGTGTCGTTGGATTAGCCAGCAAAGACGCAAATCTTCAAATGGAAGAAAAAGTGGATGATGAAAGCATCCTTTCTGTTGTGGTTGGTTATGATGGGTTGCGCCGTGGTGATATTCCTGTAGCTGAAAGGAATAGATATGCTGGTTTGCGAGTTGAATTAACTGAAGCTATAGATTTCAATGAAGAAAAACCATACGTTTTAAAACTTTCCGTTCCAGAAGAACTTGATTCAGTTCAAGCAAAAGCTATTTTACCTAATATTCTTGAGGTAAGAGTTTGGGATAAAGATTCAAAGTTTTCCAGATCCTTTATTGTTGATTTGAGGGCTCTGGAGAACGAGCAACCTGGATTATATGGAAAACTTATTAATGGTGAGGAAATAAGTATATCAATAGAAACACTATCAGGTGGTTTGGTTAAGAATATTAAAGAAATTGAAGTTTTATTTTCTGAAAGAATTGATTCAGATCAAATGGCTTTTGTGAATATAAAATTTGGTCGTATGCCTTTACCTATTACAACAGGAAGGCCAATTGATCGTACTCCCGTTTATTCTGGGCAATTACAAGAAGGCCAGTTTGTTTTGAAAGGGTTCTTAGATCGTTATTCAGATGTTTCGGAAGTTTGGAATTCGAAGATTAATGCTGGATTAGCATTGTTAAGGACATTTAGGAGAGGGGGCATTCCTGATGTTTCTGTTGAAGTGGTTGAGTCTTTGGATCGACAGATGGATTTTATGATAGGAGAAAAAGAGGAGTTCTTGAAATTGACAGTGATTTCTTAACAAACGAACTTGCAAGCGAGCTATTAATGGCGCTTGACTTTGATCATGAATTGTCTCATGCCGAAGGAATGGATGAAGTAGGAGCAATATTTTCTAATGTAATTCTGCTGAAAAGTATAGGCCAAACTATTCCAAACGCTCTTCAAGACAGTAATCCATATTTAAAACTACTTTCTGAAGCATCAGCGGAAACTGATATTGAAGTAATTATTGATATGGTATCTGCTTATCTAGATACTTTGCTTACACAGACAGACCCCCTCACTGGATTGCCACTTATGACAAAAGAAGAACGGCTAGCTCAGATTGATAGAAATGTTGCGAAAGGTGGTCGTGATGCAGCCAGGGCTCAGCTTAAGTCAATAATGGTTTTGATGGGGCTTCCTTTTGAATTAGGATTGTCTATGCAACGCACACCAATATTGAATATGTTGTTAAATAATTTAAAAGAGATTGTTGGATCTGATCAGCTTGCTTTAGATAAGTCTTTGGATGATTTAGTAATTGAAACAGTAGAGCGTCTTGCTAGTGGAGAAATTACTGTTAATGATCTTGATAGTGCTGTTGCTAAGGTAGTATCTGCACGAGCCGAGCTTGAGGAACAAGCTTCAGAAAGTGCAATTCAGTCTATGAAAAAAGATATTTTTCAGATACTGCTTCAAATGTCAGTTCTTATGAGAGGTGCCGATTTTTCCGAAGTAAATCTTGAAAGTTTGGCTGAAGCAATTGCTTTAAATGGCGATTTACTTGGTGTTAGTTCAGAAAACATGAAAAGAATGACGCTTGATCAGCTTATTTCGGTTTTCAGTGCTATGCCTACCACAGCTGAAGATATTACAGCAGTATCTACTCCTAGAACAGAATATTTCAGCGCTATTCAAGCACTCAAGGCTGCTAAAAGTGTGGTAGAGGCTTTGGTAATAAGAGACAGAATCGGTTCGATTGCCGAAAGTGCTCAAAAAGCTGGTAATGAGGATTTGGCAGTTATAGCAAAAAGATCTGCTGACAGATTCCTTGTTTTATCTGAAATGGATGAAGTCCCTGAATTTGCTGGTTTAGCAGAAGCAGGCGTTAAGGCAATTGATTTTATTGCTTCTGATTACGTTTCACCCAGAAGAAATCGCATAATTTTAGCTGAGTTATTGAAACAGCAACAGAATTTGACTAAAGGTGTTGTTTCAGTTTTAGGTTTTACAGATAAAGCCAGAGTTGATATAAATCTGGAGAATGGAATTTTAAGAATGCGTGTTTTAAGTGAAAATGACCAGTACGGTGAACGATGGACAAAGATGAGTCCTGAAATATTTAATGAAATCAAAGAACAAAGCAAACCGCAAGTGCTTGTTCTTGGTGGTGAGCCGTTGGGTGTTGAAATTGGGTGGGATGCTGAAAATGGTAAACCAGTAGTAAATGCAAACAGCTTGGATTATCAAAAATTCGCAAGAGAACTATGGAACGCAAAAAATCCTGCGGGTCAGAATCTTGTTAAACAAATTATTTCTCTGGTAGTAACTGATATTGTAGATGTCGACAACACAGTGATAGCAACAGCTGATCAAGTAGCTAAGTCATTGCAGACACCTGAAGGACAGGAATCAGTTCTAAGAAGCCTTCTCGGAGATGAATCGTTTGAACGTCTTTCGGAAGCAGGTCAGATTGATAAGAATATAATGATCATGGCAACAACCGAGGATGAGGCAGCAGCAG
>JAVCCS010000122.1 GCA_030765365.1 Candidatus Theseobacter exili | reverse complement strand
GGGAATCATGGGAGAAATAGATGATAAGATCAACAAATTGCTCAAAGGGCATCAGGTAGCAGGTCTTGATACCATGATCTTCATCTATTCGATGGAAGCCAGAAAACCATATATTCCTCTTCTAAGATCGATTTTCAATTACATAGAAGGGGGGTTTGTCAAAGGGGTTACATCGACGATAACGCTCCTGGAAATACTGGTAAAGCCCATCAAGGATCAGAACATAACAGCAATTAAAGACTACAAGTTTCTTCTCAACAACTTTCCTAACCTCAAAATGGTAAGCATAGATCAGAGTGTGGCCAAAAGAGGGGCTGAATTGAGAGCAAAATATGGAATCCGAACCCCGGATGCCTTACAGGTTGCCTCTGCTATTGAGAACCAGGCTACCATTTTTATCTCCAATGACAATAAGCTAAAGAAAATTAAGGAAATTGAAATAGCAGCGCTTGATGAAATGACGGTTTCGTAAAAAGCTCCACTATACCGTTTAGAGGCATTATAAATGGAAAGGAACTTTTACAAAGCATGTTTAAGGCCGATTGGGGCATCGGCCCCTACATAATAGCAGGGCATGTTCCCCGAACAGGCCGATACTGTGTATCTGGATAGTGTCCGGAAAAATCAACAAGTTATATTAAATTCGGCCAAACGAGTTACTTGAAAGTCAGTTTTCTTCGCTCAGAACCATTTGGGAAAACCCCTCAAACTCCCCTCGAATTTTATTTTAAAATTAAGATGTTATGAAATCCATCTGCGATGGATTTTGAGACGTTTGCAAGTTTTGCAAACGTCTCAAATAGCAGATTCCTTCAATCGGAAAGAATAATATGGGAAGCGTTCCTATATTCCCGTAGTTCCGGAGTGATTCCGGTTACTTCCGCATAGTTCCATAATTCGCTGTCCAATGTGAAAACATCTCCAATTTCTTCTAATTTTTTTCACTTTTTCTTCTTTCTCCCCGCCTTTTTTTAAAGAACGATGAGAGTTTTAATATCAGAGTTGTAAAACAAGCCGGAATCTGTAAAGCATACCGACACTTTTTGTTACGGCCTTTTCTGGTCTGTTCTTTCAATAAATATAGTCAGTTATGTTTCTGTGCCCTGCAGATCCTCATGAAAATCGTAACAAAACTGTCGGATACGTTTACAAAACGAAACCTGTAATCGAAACGCCGATTTTGAAATTACTGCACAATATCAATAAGTTATGCAAATGGCATCATTTTTGCTCCATATTTCTTATACAACTTACACAAATTTTAAATAGGTTTGACGAAACTCGAAGGACACTTGCTATTTACTGATAGGAGGAATAAAATGAATCGATTATTTAAGGTAAGACTATCTTGGGCGGGGTTTTTCTGTGCCAGTATAATTTTTTTATTTTCATCGACTACTGCTAATGCCACATCTGTTTCAAACAATCATGCCTGGCTATATTGGAGTAATCCTACTGGTGATTTATTACAGGGCGCCGCTCCATGGTTATGGAATTATACTTTTGGATATAACAAAGATAGTGATGGTAATATGCTTAATTTTAAAGGAGGCAGTGGTCCTATCAATGTCCCCGGAGGCGCGGCAGAAGGATTAGCAAATTTTTCAGGTAATGCTTTTACCGGGCTGGAAGTTTATTCAAATTCAAGCGTTGCTACGCCGGATTTACGTGTGGCTTTCTTCCCCGCCACACATGCTACCTTTTATTACCAAGCTACAAGCGATGTATCCATAACCCTTGATTATTTTTATACATATTTCATTGATACTGATTTGCAGGATGAAAAAGCAGAAAGCTGGTTAACATTTGCACGCATTTCCATCAGCAGTTATCCGGATGATTCCTTTGGAACTGCCGGTTTCACAGCCGAGGACAGTGTGGGAGGGATAGTAAAAAGGGCAAGTCACGGCACTTCCTTTAGTGGGAACATTGAAGATTCGTTAAGTGCAATCCTGAATTACAATGCAGCTTATCCATATATAAAAATAAGTTTAGCATTGGGTACCTGTACTGATGCGACTCCTATATTTCCAGTGGAACCAGTATCAGAACCAGCCACAATGCTCCTCTTTGGCCTCGGGTTAGTTGGACTTGCAGGAATTAGCAGGAAGAAACTTAAAAAATAAATTTAGGACAATTTTACTATAAACAGCAGGGTCATTAATTTGGCTCTGCTTTTTATTTCAGTATCTAAAACCTGGTCCTTGGGGCCAGGTCAGAGGCAATGGTGCTACCCCCAGTCTAAACCTCCCCCCGATTCAAGTATGTTCCCTTATAATTCTTATAATTACAGAAAAGGGGATGTCGCAAAAAGTGACATCCTCTTTTCTGCTTTACTCCTTTAGAGGCGGGCTTTCTTGCCTTAAAGTTTCCACAAATCAATGATTGAAAAACGGGCTGTATCATGCTAAAAATATATGATATCAGAAAGTTATCTCTGTAAATGATAGAAGGATGGAAAGGTTTGAAAGTTAAGGTAAATAGTTCATCTGGCTTTACCCTCCTCGAGGTCATGCTGGCCATGGCCATCCTTGCCATTGCGCTTGTTGCTGTTTTCCAATCGCAATCACAGAGCATCTCCATGGCGGGTCAGGCAAGGTTTGC
>JAVCCS010000003.1 GCA_030765365.1 Candidatus Theseobacter exili | reverse complement strand
ATGTATTGCCGATAGTAACTGATTGTCAAACGCCTTATGGGTCATCATTACTATTGGAACAGCCCTTGCTTTGTGTTTGCCTTTTTGAAGCATGGAATCTATGCTTATTTCGTATTTTCCTAATATGCCTGCGATATGAGCAAGTACACCAGGCCTATCAACTGCCATGAATCTGATATAACATCTGCACCACAAATCTTCAATATTTTTAAGTTTAAGACCTGAAGAAATCGGTTGGATAGAAGGAACAGAAGATGAACCAATTATACTTCTAGACGCATCCACAATATCACTAATAACAGCGCTTGCAGTAGCATTCCCCCCTGCACCTCTACCGTAAAGCATAGATTCACCTATAAAATCTCCTTCCAGCCAAAACGCATTAAAAACACCATTTACTGATGACAAAGGATTTGAAGCATCCAGCATCGCCGGATGGATACGAACATCAATACAATCTTTTTCTTTTTTAGATACAGCGAGAAGTTTCAATGAAAATCCCAGTTCCTTTGCATAAAGAATATCCTGGTTTGTAATTGCTCTAATACCCTCAATATATATTGAATCCATATCTATCCAATAGTTGTGAGCCAGATAATTAAGAATTATAAGCTTATGTGCTGAATCAATACCGTCAACATCAAAAGATGCATCTACTTCAGCAAATCCTTTTTTCTGCGCTTCAAGAAGAACTTTTTCAAAACTTTTACCTTCTTCTAGCATTTTGGTTAAAATATAATTGGCTGTTCCATTCACGATACCATAAATGGAATTAACACGATTGCCGGCAAAGCTCTCTCTTAAAGCCTTAATAATTGGAATTCCTCCACCAACACTCGCTTCAAAATATATGTGTTTTTCTGCAGATTTAGAAGCTTCCATAAGTTCAGCGCCATGATGAGCCAACAGTTCTTTGTTTGCTGTTACAACATGCTTGCCGGCCTTTAAAGCTTTTAGAATAAACTCTTTTGCAGGAGAAAGACCTCCTATCAATTCAACAACAACCTGAATTTTATCGTCTGAAAAAAGCATATTGGCATCATTAACAAGCATACTTTTATCGACAGATACAGACCTGACACTTTTAAAGTCAATATCAGCTATACGTACCAGATCTAAATGAATACCGGTTCTTTCCGAAATCAGTTCTCCATTCTCCTGAAATGCCCGTACTACACCGGTTCCAACTGTCCCAAACCCTATAAGCCCTACTCCTACCCTTTTCATTTCTTTCTCCATAATAAACCCATGTTATTAGTGGATTCTGTATCGTATCTTTTTTCACGGCAACAATAAAAATGGTCGGGGTGACTGGATTCGAACCAGCGACCCCTTGAACCCCATTCAAGTGCGCTACCAAACTGCGCTACACCCCGACCTTAAAAAGCTGTAAAAGAACCCGCGTTACTCACGACATCGAGTTGCTCACCCTTCAGGCCTTCAGACGATCTTTCAGATCGCTGAAGTTAAAACGCTCCGGTTTCCCTGCAGCATTTCAGTCATCCTCTTATTATTTCAGTGCAATATATATCACCGGGATACAGTCAAATCAAGATATTTAACCCAGATTTTACAATAGAGCTTGAGAACCGAGTCGTAAAATTCTAGGTTTAACCTTAATTTTCGCTATTATTGCCGATAGAAGCTCTAACTTTCAAATACCCCTGAATAAATCGGTCAATATCTCCGTCCATTACATAATCTACACTGCCAGTTTCAACACCAGTACGATGATCCTTAACCATTTGATATGGACAGAATACATATGACCTGATTTGGCTTCCCCAAGCAATGTCAGATTTCTGACTGTATTCTTTAGCTCTCTCTTCGTCTCTTGCCCGAACTGCCTGCTCATGCAGTCTGGCCTTTAAAATTTTCATTGCCGTTGCACGATTCTTGTGCTGAGATCTCTCATTTTGACACTGAACAACAATTCCTGACGGCAAATGAGTTATACGCACGGCCGAATCGGTAGTATTGACGTGTTGTCCTCCAGCGCCTTGTGAACGATAAGTGTCAATCCTGAGTTCTTCTTCTTTTATATCAATTTCGATATCATCTGCATACTCAGGAATAACATCAACTGAAGCAAAAGAAGTATGGCGTCTTTTATTTGTATCAAACGGAGAAATACGTACCAGCCTGTGCACCCCGCGTTCAGCACTAAGATAGCCGAAAGCATATTCTCCTTTTACTATCAATGTAACACTCTTAACACCAGCTTCATCGCCAGGCAGAATATCAATGATTTCACTTTTAAAATCATGTTTTTCCATCCAGCGCCTGTACATTCTAAGCAACATTTCAACCCAGTCGCAAGCCTCAGTACCACCAGCGCCAGAATGTATTGTCATAATAGCATTTAAGCTGTCATTCTCTCCTCCGAGAAGTGTTCTAAGCTCTAAAGCATCAATGGCTTTTTCATATTTCAGGACTTCATCTTCAAATTCCTTGAACGAATCGGGTTCAAAAACCTCTTCGGTAAGTTCCTGCATAACCTCTGTATCACTTTTGAATTTTTCAAGCTCATGAAAAGGATCCAGCAGAGATCGCAACCGTTTTACATGTTCAATAACTTCTCTGGCTTTTCCAGGATTATCCCAAAAGCCCACTACTCCCATTGAAGTTTCATATTTATTTAGTTCTTCTGCTTGTTTGGGGGAGTCAAAGACACCTCCTCAGGTCTTCAAAGCGCTTGTTTAAGCTAGAGACCTTATCTTTTAATTCTTCAAACAACATATCCATTATTTATCTTTCCCTTTCATTTTAAGTATGACTCTTTCACTCAGTTCTTCTCTACCCTCTGTTTTGTATCTCATATAGTTTAATGTCCACAAGTATAAAAGTGAAATTATAACAAGAAAAAGACAAAAAATCGAAAAAACATCTCCATAAAGCACATAAAACGTTGGTTTAAGTTTACCAGACCCTGCATATGATGTAAGAGTACCGGAAACATAGAGCTCTCTGCCTCTGTGATTTTTTACAGTTTCACAAACTTTGCCGTTAGATGAAAGAAAACAGCTGATTCCGGTATTTGTTGCTCTTGCAATTTCAAGACCATTGGCTGCCGCCGCAAAAACAGCCTGAGACAAATGCTGTCTTGGTTCCGGCCCCGGTCCAAACCAGGCATCATTAGTCATATTAACAGCAAAGCTGACTCCCTTTTGTCTGTATAACCTAAGCAATGAAGGGAAAGCATCTTCAAAGCAAATAAGAGCTCCAAAAGAAATATTTTTTATACTAAACACTATCAAATCATTACCAGGTGAAAAATCTGCTTCACTTAATACAATCCTGTTAATAAAAGGAACAATTTTTCTAAACGGTACATATTCCCCATAAGGAACCAACTGCACTTTATCATACCGATTTTTAACTTTTCCCTCGGGAGAAATCAAAAATGCACTGTTATAATAAAGGGTATTCTCTTCATATGGGCTTCCCAAAAGGATAAATGATTTTGTTTTTATTGCCCATGAAGCAACTCTTTCAAACAGCTCTTCATTTTCCATCAAATAATCCGGAAGACATGTTTCCGGAAGCACAAATAAATCCGGCCTTTCTATTTCACATGCTGAAAAAATTAATGCCTCATATGTATCAACAATATCTTCAAAATAGTAGGAATCCCATTTTTTCTCCTGAGGAATGCTGCCCTGAACAACACACACCCTAAGTTCATCCTGCTTTTCCAAAATTCCCTCGTTTACATTTTTAAGCCTGAATGAACCAAATGAGTAAAGACAGAAAACACCCAGGAAAATAGCAATTATAACGATGATGGCCTTTAAAATTTTCATTACACTATTTTTCTTATTCTCTGCAAAAAATGCCCAGGAAAGTCCTTTTGAAAGTAAAATATTGCAAAACACTATTGGGAAAGCAGTTCCAGCTGTACCAAGCATAGAAGATAAATGAACAAATGAAAGTTGTGTGTATAATGAAGTTCCTAATGACAACCAGGGAAATCCATGAGGGCCATTGCCGCGTAAATACTCCAAAGCTGTCCATAGACATGCACCGAGAAGAATGTCCATTCCACCGCTAACACGCTTATTAAAGAAACTCCACAGATATCCGAAAACAGCCCAATACAAAGAAACGTATATACAAAGAAAGGGATAGCCAATCCAGGTTACGCTGGTCAACCAGAATAAACTGATACAATTAAAAACTATTCCGGAAAGAAAAGCACAAATAGCGCTCATTGCAGGATTTCTTTTTTCGATTTCCCAAAAAAGAGGAACAAAAGCAACCCATACCAGCAAAGAAAAGCGTGGTGAAGAAAATGCCACTATTAAGATTAATGCAGATATTATTGACCGCAGCATTTTTTGAACTTTTTTCCACTACCACATGGGCAAGGATCATTACGGCCTACTTTTTCTCCTTCACGCTGAAATGGAGTCTTTCTGTCAGGCCTTGATTGACTGTTTTTAATCTGTTTCTGTTGCCCGGGAGCAGCATCTGGCTGCCCTGCAGCAGCTTGTATACCTGCAAAGCCCTGTACTTGGTTATGTACAGTATTGCTAGTCTGATTTTTAATAAGATCTTCCATAAATTTAGGAGATGAAGTAAGTGCAAATATATCCCCCGCAACACCGCTTTCGACATTTCCGATCATTTCTTCAAACATAGCATATGATTCAGATTTAAACTCAAGCAAAGGATCACGTTGTGCATATGCTCTTAAGCCAATTCCTTCCCGAAGATCGTCTAATGTTGTCAAGTGTTCTTTCCATAAACGATCTATGTTATGCAATATTACTATTCTCTCCAGGGCCCGCATTGCTTCAGATGTTTCATAGGTTTCTTTTATTTCATATAGTTTCTTTACTTCAGAAAAAACATTTAAAGAAAGCTGATCACGGTCCATCTTTGAGAAACTGTCAAATCTTCTGAAGAAGCCAATAGGAAACGCTGTATCTGCCCATTTTAGAAAGCCTTCAATATTTTTTTCTTCAGGATTCCCTTTTTCCGGAACAAACACATCAAGTTTTCCCTGAATAACACGTTCAATCATCTCAAGAATCTCTTCTTTAAGGTTATCATTTCTAAGAGCATCGTTGCGTAGCCTGTAGACAACTTCACGCTGTTTGTTCATTACATCATCATATTCAAGAAGATGTTTTCTAATTCCATAATTCCTTTGTTCTACTCTCTTTTGAGCAGTCTCTATTGATTTTGTTAACAACGGATGAGCAAGTTCCTGCCCCTCTTCAAGTCCAAGACGATCCATTATATTTGCTATTCGGTCAGAACCGAACAAACGCATCAGGTCATCTTCAAGTGAAATGTAAAAACGGGAAGATCCCGGATCACCCTGACGTCCACTACGTCCACGCAGCTGACGGTCAATACGACGCGATTCATGGCGCTCGGTTCCTATTACATGAAGTCCGCAAGGTATTCTTTTGTTACAACCAAATTCTTTAAGGTGTACACATGGGTTTTCTTCTTTCCGAGGACTTATAAATGCACAGTTACGACTTTTAACAACGCTTGGATGAAGTTTAATATCGGTCCCACGGCCAGCCATATTAGTTGCAATAGTAACTGCCCCCGGTTGACCGGCATTTGATACGATTTCAGCTTCCTGTTGATGATAACGGGCATTTAAAACAGAATGTTTGATTCCTCTTCTTGTAAGTAATCTTGAAAGCACTTCTGACGAATCCACTGAAATTGTTCCAACCAGTACCGGACGTTTTTGTTCATGCCATTTTTCTATCTCATCAATTATTGCATTAAACTTCTCTCTTCTTGTCTTATATATAACATCGTTGTAATCAGGCCGACGAACCTTATCGTTAGTTGGAATTACAACTACATCGAGTTTATATATCTGAAAAAACTCAAGCGCCTCGGTTTCAGCTGTTCCTGTCATTCCGGCAAGCCTTTCATACATTCTGAAATAGTTCTGAGTCGTTATCGTTGCATAAGTCTGAGTTTCCTGTTCAATAGTCACTCCTTCCTTGGCTTCCAAGGCCTGATGGAGTCCATCACTGAACCTCCTCCCAGCCATAAGACGTCCGGTAAACTCATCAACAATCATCACTTTATTCTCCTGAATTACATATTCAACATCTTTCTCAAACAAGCAATATGCACGAAGGAGCTGGTTAATATTATGAATCCTCTCGGATTTTTCATTATAATCATTCTGCAACCGATCTTTATTCTTTTCTTTTTCCTCTTCACTTAACGAATCATCTTCATCAATCTCCTGAAAGGATTCGATCATATTCGGAAGAATAAATTCTTCAGGATTGTCTGGAGAAATAGTGTTCCTGCCTTTGTCGGTTAAATCAACTTCTCTGCTGCGCTCGTCAATATTGAATAAAAGTTCTTCATGAATTTCAAAGCGCTCCTTTTTATACGGATCTGTCGGAAGCAGCAGTTCTGCTTTTTCATAGATTTTTCTTATTGCCGGTTCCTCCAACATCTTATGAAGAGGCCTGTTTTTGGGCACTCCGCGCGAAACCTGGTATAGTTTGACCCCAATATTCCATTCCTGTTCTTCTCTGTCCTTCTCAGGAAGAGAATCAATCATGTCTTTTGCGTCTTTTAGAATACGGTTACAAAGATAAGTCTGTTTCTGATACAAATCTTTCACAATGGGTTTTACACGATCATATTTGTGATGCGAAGTACTATCTGAAGGTCCTGAAATAATCAAAGGAGTTCTTGATTCATCTATAAGTATACTGTCAACTTCGTCTATAATAGCATAATTGTGCCCTTTTTGAACTTGTTCATCGATGCTGTGACAAAAAGAATTATCGCGCAAATAATCAAATCCGAACTCACTGTTTGTACCGTACACAACATCACAGGCATATACTTCCCTACGCTCTTCATGACGCATTTGATTCTGCAATGCTCCAACGGTAAGTCCGAGGAACTTGAATACCTCACCCATCCATTCACAATCACGGCATGCAAGATAATCGTTTACCGTAACAAGGTGTACTCCCTTACCACTCAAAGCATTTAAATAAAGAGGCATAGTAGCAACAAGAGTTTTCCCTTCACCTGTTGCCATTTCAGCTATCTTTCCCTGATGTAAAACAATTCCTCCAATTATCTGCACATCGAAAGGAAGCATTTCCCAGGTAACAAGATGACCTGCAACCATGTATTGTTTACCCATAAGCCGACGGCAAACATTTTTAACTGCAGCAAAAGCCTCAGGCAAAATATCGTCTAAATTACTGCCTTCAGCAATCCGTTTTTTGAACTCGTCGGTTTTCGCACGTATCTGTTCGTCAGAAAGAGTCTGATAGGTTTCTTCAATCTTGTTGACTTCTTCAACAATTCTTCTTAAATTGAGAACTGTTCTTTCGTTTTTTGAACCGATTGTCTTTTTCAAAAACCAGCCTAACACTGAAAAAACTCCTTAGTTTAAGTGAAAGCATTACATACATGCGAATAATAAGTTTGAACTTCACATATTATCCTCACTATTAACAAAAATTCAACCGCAATAACGTAAATCTTCAAAATTAAACCGTTTTTTCATTTAATAAGTAACTTTAGATCTCCGGTTTGAGGTAATATTTGACAACATAGAATAGATAATACTATTAAATTGATTACAAATATCTATATTTCATTATATCATTTATAAAAGCAGTGTGTGCTTAAACTAATAAACTGTGGTAAGGATATTATATGAATATTTCTGATTTTGGCGGAGAATTCGAGCTTATAAATAATCTTTCAGAAAAGGTTAATTCGAAATCTGATTCTGTCATATGCGGCATTGGAGATGACT
>JAVCCS010000081.1 GCA_030765365.1 Candidatus Theseobacter exili | reverse complement strand
TTATAACAAAAATTAACCGTAAAACTAAAAAAAGCAACAACAAGCCATATATTACTCTTGATATAAAAGATTTTGAAGGTTCGGGCGAGGCTCTTTTAATAAACAGCGCTTATAATGAATATAAGGATACTCTAAAAGAGGATTCTCTGGTACTCGTTGACGGCTCAATCTCAACTCAAAGCAATAACGATCAGCCGAGTATCTTCGTGAATTCCATCGAACCGCTCGAGAACGCAAGAAAAACCAGAACCCGTGCGATTAATATTACTCTTTCCTCCACCAGTCTCAAAACCTCGGATATCGATTCAATAATAAAGACCTGTGAGCGTTTTCCAGGAAACGTTACTCTCTGGATAAAGCTAATCACAGAGACAGCGGGTACATACCGCATAAAATCCAAACGCTGCACTGTATCACCTTCACGAGAGTTAATCGATGAACTGCGAAATTTATTAGGGCGGGAGAAAGTCCGGATCAGTTAAACCTTACTCACTGTAAGTCTTTTAATTCGGGAGATTGTATTTCTCTGGGCTGAGTATCAAGCGGTTCAAGTTCTTTTATCGGCTTTTCCGAACTCACACCAAGCGAACTGAAACGCCGTGCGCTGACTAAAACTCTGGTTTCAAGAGTGCCGATGGTTTTATTATAAGAAGATACGCTTGAGGCGATGTTCTTTCCGAGGGTTTCGAGATGTTCCGTAAAGACCGCCATCCGTGTATAAAGTTCTTTGCCGAGAACACTTATTTTCTTTGCGTTGTCAGCTATTTGCTCCTGTTTCCAACCAATAGCGGCGACTTTTAAAAGAGCGATAAGGGTTGTCGGCGATGCGAGGATTACCTTTTTTTTTATCCCTGCCGAGAGTAATTCCGGGTCCTGCTGCAGCGCCGCGAGATAAAAAGGCTCGCCGGGTATAAACATTATGACAAAATCCGGTGATGGCTCAAACTGTTTCCAGTATCTCTTGCCTGAAAGATCGTTTATATGTTTTTTTACATTCCGCGCATGTTTCTCCAGTAATGTTTTCCGTTCCTCTTCATCGGTTGATTTAACTGCTTCCAGAAAAGAATACAAGGGTGTTTTGGCATCAACAACAATGTGCAGACCACCGGGGATTCTGATAATTAAATCAGGCCTTAGTATTCCATCGTCAGTGCGGACACTCTCCTGAGTTACGAAATCGCAGTGCTCAAGCATGCCGGCATACTCGACAATTTTTCTTAACTGTATTTCACCCCAGTGCCCGCTCACATGCGGTTTGCTGAGAGCATTGACAAGTTTTCCGGTTTCTTGTTCAAGACGGCTCTGAGATTCAATAAGAGATCTAACCTGTTCGGTTATTGATCCATAAGCAAGGTTCCTTTTTCCTTCAATATCACGGATTTGTGATTCATATTTCTCGAGATTGTCAGCGAGAGGTTTCACGAGATTTTTAATCGCGGACGTTCCCTGATCAAGCGTGCCCTTTGTTTCAGACTGAACTCTTCCAAGCTCTGTTTTTGCAAGCTCGAGAAACTGCTGATTATTGCTGCTGAGAGCCTCAAGAGAAAGGGCTTTAAAAGTATTCTTGAGATTTTCTTCCGCTTTCTCAATAATTAACAGTTTTTCCTGTGCGGCTTTTCTTTCTTCTTCGAGTATGGTTTCCAGCTTAATATTCTTATCTTTTTCATTGGATAAATCTATAACTGTCTCCCTGTTCATGATTTCATACTCTTCGAGGCGTTTTAACCGTTCCCTGAGAAAAATCCAGACCAGACCGCCAAATATCACTGCTCCTGCGGCAAAACCAATAATTATCCCTAAAAGAATGTGTGCGTTTAGCATTTCTTAACCTTGTGGTAATAAAGAGATTATGGCATTATAATATACCGGCCGGCAACTAATAAATAACATTACAAATAGCGCTCAACAAATAGTATGGAAGTAATACATTTTTGTCAACAGGGTATTCGTTTATTTTACTTGCACGATGAATCAAATAACTGTAATTTTCGAGAAAATGTATTTTAATAGAGAAAACAATGAAAAAACGACCGTTTATCGGTGTAACATTTAAATGCTGCAACGTGTATTCACGTATTTATCTCAATGAGGACGGCACAGCATACACTGGAATATGCCCGCGCTGCTACAAGAAACGAGTAGTTGTGAATGTTGTTGAAAAAGGAGGAACAAAGGAACGTTTCTTTGAAACAGAATAATATATGTTAACACATTCACGGCTCCAAGTTTCACTTCCATTCCCTTTATTATATCTTTGACTCATAACTGCACAAATATATAAAAATACAGCAAGCTGTTTAAAATCTTGACAATTACTTTTAATATTATTTATATTATTAAGCTCTCAATGAATATTATTTCGTAAAATAAAAGAACAAAAATAGACCTCTTCAGAGGAATAATTTATGAAACGTACATTTCAGCCATCAAACAGAAAAAAAGTTAACAAGCACGGTTTCAGGCATAGAATGTCCACAAAAAGTGGACGCGCTATCTTATCACGACGAAGAAGGAAAGGCCGAAAAATCCTTACTTCTTCTGAACGATAACAGGTATGCATTTCAGTGTTAATGCCTCTATGGCAAAAAAAATTCGTAAGAACGGCTTTTTTAAACACGATGTATCGCTCAGTGTTAAATACCTTCCTGAAAAGGATTACCGTTATACGCCGGTTATCTCGAAAAGACAGGGAACATCTGTTGCCCGAAACAGAGTAAAGCGTGTCATTCGTGAATTGATGAGATGTAATGAACATCTGTATCCTGCCGGTTTATTTATGGTTTATTTCAACAGACAATGTTCACAGTTCAACCGAAAAAAGGTTTCACTTGAAATTGATGAAGCCATAAAATACATTGCACAACAACACACGGTAAAATAAGATATAAGGTTATTTAAAATTAGTTACTTATGCTTAAAACGATCATACAGAGCCTTTTAATTAGTCTTGTAAGAGTTTATAAGGCAGCGATTTCACCTTTTCTGGGCAGGAACTGCAGATTTTATCCTTCGTGTTCAGACTATACCATACAGGCGATTCAAAAACATGGCTCAATCAAGGGTAGTATGATGTCAGTCTGGCGAATTTGTCGGTGCAACCCATTTAATAAAGGCGGAATAGATTACCCGTAATCATTATGGATAAAAATTTTATTTTTGCGATCCTGCTTACTACAGCTATTATACTGGTTTACACTTCCCCCTTTTACCAAAAAAGATACCGGAAAGAAATACCTCGTACAGCGGATGTAGAACAATCATCAGTTGACACTCTTATTTCCAAAAGGTCTCAAAAGGCTCCTGTATTTATACCTGGAGATAGTAATACTCCAAAGACCATTACCGGATCCGGGGACGAACAGAAAAGAACAGAAAATCCTGAAGAAACTTCTATCCTGACACAAATTAATCCACCTTCGTACGAAAAAAACATTATCCTTGAAAACGAGGATGTTAGAATATCGATTTCCAGCAGAGGCGGGGTAATTAATGAGG
>JAVCCS010000191.1 GCA_030765365.1 Candidatus Theseobacter exili | reverse complement strand
GGCTTCAGATTCTAACCTTCACTTACGGATCTTTCCTTGGCGTCTTTATTCTTGGCACAACCAACAAAAGATCCTGGAAAGACTGGCCAAATATAGCAGGCATGTGCATTTCAATTATTTCTCTTCTTTTAATTAAAATATTCACTCCCCTTGCCTGGCCATGGTTTATTGTAATAGGAACAGTCATTACTTACTGCAGCTGTTTTGTATTAAGTTATAAAAAGCAGTAGAAAGAGGAAAGCATAGAAATAGAAGCATAAGGAATGTGTTTAATGAGCTTTGATATTGACGATATCGGCATTTTTTTTATGATCGGACTTCCCGGACAAACGCTGGATGATACAAGCAAAAGAATCATTGATACCATACACCCCGGAGGTATTATTTTGCTTCGCAGAAACCTCTCTACTCCTGAAAATGTAATTCAATTAAAAAAAGACATTGAAAAACGTCTAAATAATCCGGTTCTGCTTTCAATAGATCATGAAGGAGGCATGATAATACGTTTTTCAGAGGGAACCACACATTTTCCAGGCAATCGCGCTCTCGGAGAAATATACGATCCTGATTTGGCTTGCCAACAGGGGCAAATAATGGCTGAAGAACTTTCTAATTGGGGAATCACCATAAATCTTGCCCCGGTACTTGATATACTCGCTTCACATTATAATCCAGGAATAACAATACGCTCTTTCGGTAAAGATCCGGATTTAGTATCTTCTTTAGGTTCTGCATTTATTGAAGGCCTTCATAATGGCGGCATTGCTGCAACAGCTAAGCATTTTCCAGGGAAGGGTGCATCTAGAGTTGACGCACATCTAGATCTCCCTACCATAGATCTAGATCGAAAAGAAATGGATTTACACATCAAACCCTTTGCGAAAGCTATAAATTCCGGCGTAGACCTTGTTATGTCTTCACACGTCATGTACCCAAAACTTGACAGCCGCAATCCAGCCTCATTTTCAAAAAGCATCATTACAGGCATATTACGCGACGAACTCCTATTTGACAAAACAGCTATATCCGATGATCTTGAGATGGGTGCAATAGAAAAACATTTCCCAATTGATAAGGCAGCTGTTAAAGCCTTTAATGCAGGACATGATATATTGCTTTTGTGTAGCGATCCTGAAAAACAAATGGCGGCATTTAAAGCTTTTGAAAATGCAATTGATATTGGAGAAATCCCACTTAAAAAGCTTCATCAGTCAAAACAGAGAATTTCATCTCTTGTTGAGAATCTTTCCAAAAGATCAAATCATACAAATATTTTTAATACAGGATCCAGCAGCATACTAGCTGAAAATATTGCTTATCGTTCAATAAAACAATCTTGCAATAATCTAAATTCTGCAACAGTTCACTCTATTGAAGATTTAGTTATTCTCTTTCCTTCCTTAGACCATCTTCATTACCGCTATGCTCTTGAAAATTCTCTTCTTGAAGGAGGCAATAACATTTTTGAAGACTACAATCATCACAAATCGCAACGGTACATATATAACCTGGAAGAAATCCCGAATTATCTTAATTATATCGGACATAATTCTCGTAGAGTTTTGTTCTTTTGTTTTGACGCAATGTTTTTTCCCTCTCAGGAAAAGATACTTAACGCTCTTAGGCCCGGAAAGGATATTGCTGTATTAATGCGAAACCCTGAAGATGAGGTTCTTGTACCAGAAGGTGTCTCTATTATTAAGTCTTATGGATTTCGTGAAGTGCAAATACGCACGGTAATGAATTTGATTTTAAATCATTGATTAGTGTTGATTTTATTCCCGCCAAAGCCCAGAGACGCATTCGAGAGGTTATTGCGTTTAAAATTTACTGAAGTGTACGAGAGTTTTTTCATAAGACTTCTTTATGCTTTACCCTAAACTCACCATTTTATCAATGGAACAAAACTGATATCTGCACCATTTATTACAGTTTTGTGAAGGGATAAAACAATTGCAATGAAAAAAAACACAAAAACCAATCCTTGTATAAAATATCTTTTTTTATTTTTTATTTTTTTTGTATTCTTTGCCTGCACCCACGCCAGCCAAACAACCGGCCCCATAATCAATACTTCTACTAAAAATGTTCTCTGGTTATGCCTGCCAAACATACGACTGAAAGACCCCCTGTCTACATCCGAAAAAACCACCCATGGAGAAATAAAATATTTATCAGAAAAAGGCCATAGAACCGGCATTCCATAAGGAATGCTTGTATCAATTGAAACAAAGTCAAGAATTGTATGACCAAACAATACCAGGAATATTGCCAGATAACTTAGAGGATTCTTATCCCTTTTCCATAAATAGTAAAAATACCCGAAGATTATACTAAAAACAAACGCAAAACCTATCGAATGAGTAACTCCATGATGATACTTATTCATACTTCCGATCAAAAGCCCAGGAAGAAAATCAATGTCCGGAACTAATCCTAAAACAATGAAAAAGCACAGAATTTTCCAATAATCGTCAGGAAGATTTTTCTTCCAACGATGTAATCCAACAAATACTGAAAAAAGAGAATGTCCAATAGGCGTAGGCATTATTCAGGTTTGTCCTACTTTGCAGTAACTGTTTTAGCGGTAAGTTTTCTTGCCTGCTCATTCATTGGCTCAACACTATGCTGGCTAATATCAACATTCCATATGAGTAATGAAATTTTTTCAGGCTTCCGTATTGAAAGTATGACCCTATATGTATTACCAACAAGACGGAATGAGCTCCACTTCACATCTTCAGGTAAAAAAGTTTCAATCCAGTTCTTTATCAAATCACCTTTGTCACCGGTTTCTTCACCTTTTACTATTTCAATTGCGGTTTTTAAATCATCAGTACTATCAGTCTGTATTGGATCATCCCCTATCTGATCGAAATACTCCGAACCAAGCAAAATATTGTGAAGTTTTTTTAATCCTAATTTCGCCTGTCTGTTATCCGAATCTGTTTTCAATACTTTCTCGTATAAATGCTGTGCCAGAATATAGTCATCTTTTCCAAAAGCCTGCTTCGCCTTAGAAAGAGTTTTCTCTATCTCTATAGCATTCATTTTTGCATTATCATATCTGTTTGAAATAATAGATTTCGCTTCATTTTCATATTCCTGCTCAACGAAATAGTTAATAGATTTCATACCGCTTTTTGCTATTTTATTCTCAGGATCGAAAGCAAGAACTTTCATATATAAACTGTATGCTTTCTCATATTTTTCCTCCTTAAGAGCTTCTTTTGCCTGATGAAGGAAAATTTCAATTCTCTCTTCTTCCGATAAAGGAGTCTCAACACTATCAATTCTTTGTCTGGATTGATCAGCCATTTTTTCATAGACTTCAGCAATTCTTATCACAACAGTTTGGTCAAAAGGCCGTAAGCGCTGTGCTTCTTCAAGCAAACTGGCTGCTTTGACAAACTGCCCTTCTTCAACAGCCTGCTCTGACAGTTCCATTAACTCATAGACACGAATACTTTCTTCCTTTACCTTTTCCTGACTGTCTTGTTCTTTTTTTGCTAATACAGTTTCTCTTATTCGCAAAAGCTCTTTTTCCATTTTTGCAAGATTAAGCATCGCATGCGGATTCTCTGGATCAACCACTAAAATTTCTTCATAAGTTTCTTTTGCCAAAAGATAGTTTTTGTTTTTTCTAGCAACCGCAGCCTTTTTATACAATCTACTAAGCTCATTCTTAATATCGTTACGTTTCTCTTCTTCTGTTTCCAACTGTGCTGCTATTAAGTTTGCTTCTCCGGCTTTTTTTTTAAGACCTTCACGCGACCTTTTTAAACCTTGGCTTGCTTCTTCGTCCCTGGGAATAATCTTCAAAACCTCAATATACAGTTTTCCCGCTCTAACATAATCCTCATCACTTTCAGCATCCATTGCTTCACCCAAAAGCGCATCTACTGTTACCAATTGATCCTGTTCTTCTGCTTTTTGGGAATAAAAATCAATTGCCTGATTTCTGAGCTTGCTCATTTCACGCATACGAGCCCTGGACCCTGCTTTGCGATACGCCTCGGCTTTATCTACAATAGAATTTCTGTTTTCCTTTTCTTTCTTCTTTAAGCTCAAAAGACCTTCAATAGCTGGCTGGTTATCTTTTTCAAGTATCAGTATTTCATTGTATTTTTTTCTGGCATCCTCAAACTTGTCTTTAGATTCAAGTTTGCGAGCTTCTCTTAATAATTTTTCAATAGCTTTTAAGTTTTTATTTACCTGTTTATTCTCAGCATTTTCTTTCTTCTTAATCTCTTTTTCTATGATCAAAAGGCCTTTCTTTGCTTCTGAATCATTAGGAATAATTTCAAGTATTCTTTGATAAGTTATCTTTGCACCGCTGTAATCACCGGAAGACAGCATTTCTCTTGCCCGGATTCTCATAAAAGCAACATCAATTGCTTCACTTTCTTTATGCTCCCTGTCCTTTACAGTACTCCTAGCATTTTTCCGCTCTTCCCTGAATTTTTTCAGGTTAGCTTTTTCTTCTTCATTAATCCTTTTCTTCAATTTACTAATAACTCCGGCAATAACAGGATCATCAGGATCACTAATAAAAACTTCCTTATAAATACTTAAAGCTTCCTCAAGTTCACCTTTTGCAACTTTACTGCGTGCCTTATTTTTAAGCTGCTCAATGTTTTTTCGAAACTCTTCTTTCTCCTTTTCTTTTTGCAGCACTTTCATTTCTTCAATAAGTTCAAGCCCTTCTTTTGCTGAAGAATCATCAGGTATTATTGTTAAAATCTCCTCATATGCTTTTCCTGCTTCATCATATAATCCTTTTCGAAAAGCTTTAGAAGCTTGATTTCTTAACGATGTAACATTGTCTTTTTTTGAAGAAACCTGTTTTTCTTTAACAACAGATTCCTCTTTCTCTGAGATATTATCTTTATTATTACTTTTAGATTTTGCACTGTTTTCTACACTTTTATGAACAATTGAACTATCATCACCTTTTCCCGAGCTGTCCTTCATTTCTGTGTTTAACTCAAACATCTTTTCATGCATTGATTTGTATTTGGCTACGCTTTCTACACCTTCTTTTGCTTTCTTTGATTCAGGATCAATCTCAAGGATTTGATTGTACACTTTTAATGCATCATCCCAGGCCATATGAATTTTAAACTCTTCAGCCTTTTTCAGTAGATGCTTAATCCTAAATGCATTCTTACGCTTATTTATTTTGTTTAGTTTCTCTTCGCAGGATTCTATTCCCTTTTTCGCCTTTTTTGAGTCTGGTTGAAGAGAGAGCCATTTTTTATATAAATCCAATGATTTCTGCCAATCTTTATCTTTATAGAACTTTCCCGCATCTTTTTTCAGCTGCGAAATATTTTCATTATCAATGTCTGCTTTCTTATTAACTTTTTTCTCTTTTCCCTCTTTTTTTGTCTTTCTTTTTAAAATTCTTGTTTTAGCTTTTGAAACTTTTCTGTTTTCAGAATCTATTTCCAAAATATTATTATAAATATTTAGTGCTTCATCCCAATTTTCAGTCTTCTCATATTCTTTTGCTGACTTGAAAAACAGCTTTATTTCTTTCTCTCTATTATTAGCGTCCACTTTATCAATCATCTTCTGACATCTTTGGAAACCTTTTTTAGCAATCTTTGAATCAGGTTCAATTTTTAGCCATTTCTTATATACTTTTTTTGATTCAAACCAGTTTTTTTCCTTAATCAAAGCTTTTGCAATTTTTCCCAATTCTTTTACCAAAGCAGCTTTTTCTTCTTTGTCATAAGTTTTTTCTGCAATTTGCTGCTCAGGTATTTTCTCTTCGCAATACAATGTATCTATTCCAGAATAAACTATTAAAATAAACGCCAACCCAAGAATACCAGCAGATATCTGCCTAACAATTTTCTGTCTGTTATTAATCATTCTTTTTACCTGTATTAATCCTATTTTTTCTTAAAAGTTGTAATAATAAGCCATATCATTCCAAACAAAACTAAAAAAAGAAATATATATGTCGGCACACTAAAAGCTGCTCTCCAAAAAGATGGCTCTTCAAGACGCTGGTCAAATTCAAGTAATGACCAATACAATATTCCTCCCAAAAACAAGACCAAAATAATAATCCTAAAAATACGAATCCATATACTTGTGGTTCTGTTTATTCCATTCATTTTGATAATTCCTTATCTTGTTTTTTCTTTTCTTTTTCTTGAGGAAGATAAAGCCATGGAGCAAGATCATCTGCCTTGGCCGAACCTTTTTCCTGAGCTTCTTCAGCTAACACAAACAAATCAGGATCATCCTGCTAAGCATCAGAGATGCATGCTTGAAAAAAGATAAAGATAAATCCAATTAATAAATACTTAACCATTCGCATCTGTACTTCTCTTTTCGACTCAACCATTCGTTTTTTTAAACAATATCAATATGCTATTGTATTTCTATGTATTTTTCCAGTTTTTCT
>JAVCCS010000244.1 GCA_030765365.1 Candidatus Theseobacter exili | reverse complement strand
GAATTTGGCATAGAATTTTTATACTGATTTTCAGGTACTGTGTGATATGTGGAATATCCCGGTAGATATAGCCCTTCAACCGATAATCCCTTTTCATTAATTCCATCTATAAGCATATCTTCTCCGAAGGAATCAAAATAAAGGGTCCCATACTTTGTTGTCCACGTTAGGCCTTTACCACCCTTGGGGTCTTTAGAAATGCGTTTTTCTCCCCTTGGCAGAGTTCGAAGATGTGAATTTATTGGCATACCGAACTCGCAGCTTCGCCCAATAACAATAGTATCATCCTTGGCCTTGATGCGAAAATCAGTGCATGCTAGGGAAGTTTGATATAAAACCGATAAAGAAATAAAAACAACAGCAAATGTATTGATATAGAAAAGAAACTTGTTCATAGATCACCTCTCTATTTGTTTGGAGTGCCTTTATAATAAAGTATATCAAAAAAACCAATTTATGAAAAGTGCAACCTAATGGAAATGCTCCTAATCATAATTTTTAATTGTTTTTATACATTTATTGCCGCCTCATGCCCTTTAACTTTTCAACTAGTTTAGTACCGGCGGTCTGAAAAACATTTTATATGAATATTCACTTACATATGCCGGATACGCTTTCTTTTTCTTATCAAACAATTCGTCAATATTATGCTCGGGATAATAACCTTTGCATGAAGATGCTGATTTAAGAAAGCCTACACCCACTTCATCCTGACCTTCTATCTTGGCAAGTAACGCTCTGGACAGATATTCAAGTGTTTGATAGGTATTTGCAACAATAAATGCGTTCTTCCTTTTGTAATAGTCTGAAAGAATATGTTCGACTATGTGCTGGGTTGTGAGGACATTAACATTTTGATTGAACAGTTTTTTTCTCACTTTCTGGTAGCCGGATGGCAGATAGAAACTTTCGATATCGTTTTCATAAGTGATTTCCAGAAGCATTAAATCATGTTCTTCATGAAATTTTTCAATATTGCTGCCGAGTTTAACATAGTGAGGCACCTGAAAAAATGATCTCATTTTTTTGAGTGAAAATGTATCTATAATATCAATATTGAGCTTATCTTTTTTATCATTAAAGCAGGAACCTGATGATAAAAATAATGGGCCTTTCTGATGAGTCCAGTAAATATCGAGCGCACCGAATGCGTACCCTGCTGTTTCTGCAATGTGATGGCATACGTAATTGGAGTTTGTTAACTGATAACTTATTTGATGGTTAAAGGAAGTTACGGGTTGTAACAGAAATAGTGTCTTGCAGTATGCATCAAAATTGTTTCTGTCACACAATATACCTTTGCTGCCTGAGAAGTGTTTTCCCAAATAAAATTCCTCAATAGAAATGCAGGCATCCTTTAAATTATGATTTAAGTACGGGTGTGCGCCATGTACCTTTATGGTTAATAAAAGGGGAGTGCATAACTTCACAATATTTTCACCGAATACTCCTGCCCCGAATGAATTAATCTGAAAACTCACTATCTGAAATGTATTGCGGTCCAGCTCGTTGACAAAGGCAAATCCGTCACGGCAATAAAGTTTGCCTGGAACGTCAAAATCGCTGGTCGATAGAATATTTTTAATGAATGTGTCGAATTCTGTTTCAGTGATTTTTTTGTTCTTAAACTTTACGATTGCAGCTTTCAATTCTTTCTGAAAAATATTATATTTTTTCGTTAACATGATAAGTTCCTTTAATTTGTTTGGAGAAGCACGCATTATTATAAACCAGACCGTAAGGAGTGTAACTAAATTTATCAAATACAAAAAATGGTATTCCTTGAAGTATAAAGGGAAGTAAGTAAAATATAATCGATTTGAAAAATGGTTGCTTGGAAAGCCAGGTAGATAGATTGCATAAAAGGGAAAAATGTGGGTTCTAAAAAACACAAAGATTTTACAAAAACAGAAATAGATAACTGTATCAGCACGCTTACATACCTGGTAGATAACTGTGAAGTTTTTGCAGCATTTCCGGAAGAGAAGCAGATTGAACTAATGAAGATAGCAGGGCAGTTATCCCGGCCGGATCGAGAACAGAAAAAGGAGCGTAAAAAAGCCATCCGTAAAAAGAACAGGCAGCAAATCGTTACTTCAGAACGGAAGGCAAGGGCTTCAACCGGTATTCGTTCAGCGAGAGAATCTGCGGTATTTACTGCTCCTTTACAGATTTCAGATATACCTGATCATTCAAAGGAGCTTTTGAAATTACAGTCGCCACGCAATTGTTATGTTTGTAAAGCTGAGTTTAAAAAACTGCATTTTTTTTATGATACGATGTGTCCCGGCTGTGCGGAATTAAACTATCAGAAACGTTTCCAGAAAGCGGATTTAACCGGACAGGTTGCTTTTATAACCGGATCACGTTTAAAAATTGGCTATCAGTCCGCATTAATGATGTTAAGAGCCGGTGCCGAGGTTATCGCTACCACCCGATTTCCTGTAGATTCTGCCGCGAGGTATTCTAAGGAAAAGGATTTTAAAGAATGGGGGGACCGGCTGCATATTTATGGACTTGACTTAAGGCATACGCCCAGTGTTGAGATCTTTTGCGCCCACATAGAACAAACTTTCGACAGATTGGATATTTTAATCAATAATGCGGCCCAGACAGTACGCCGGCCGCCTGGCTTTTATGCACATTTAATGGATAATGAAAACAGGCCTCTTCATGAACTTCCCAAGAATGTCCAAAAACTTATGAAAAATTATCAAATATGTACGGATAAACTGAATTCTTTCGCTATTTCCGGCCAGCAATTAGAATCTGCAGTTCCTGTCTCGTGGCATGGAACGCTGCCTGGAATAGGATTAAGAGAATCTGCACGATTGTCTCAAATACCGTATGCCTATGATAACACTATATCTGCAGCTACTGTTTTTCCTAAGGGTAGAACTGGACGCTGACCTGCAGCAGGTTGATTTGAGGACCACAAACAGCTGGCGGCTTAAGCTGGGTGAAATTCAGACCGCAGAAATGCTTGAGCTTCAGCTTGTTAATTCTGTAGCGCCTTTTGTGTTGTGTAACAAACTTATACCCTTAATGAAAAAAGATAATACCGGTCAAAAACATATAGTTAATGTTTCTGCCATGGAAGGAAAGTTTATGCGGTTTAAAAAGGGGGAGAGGCATCCGCACACCAATATGGCAAAAGCTGCACTCAATATGTTGACCCATACTTCGGCCAGTGAGTTAGCAGACTATGGTATATTTATGAATGCTGTGGATACCGGATGGGTAACCGATGAGGACCCTGCTCAGTTATCAAAATTCAAACAGGAACAGCATGATTTTCAGCCTCCTTTAGATATCGTTGACGGTGCAGCACGGGTATGTGATCCATTTTTTAATGGTATCAATACCGGCAAACACTGGTGCGGGAAGTTCTTGAAGGACTATTGCCCAATTAACTGGTAATGCTCTTATAGATGTTTTTACTTTTTACTGTTAACTAGCAGTTTCCTGACCTTAATGATTGTTTTTTATGATATTTTTGCGAAATATAAATGTTCCTTATAGAACGATAATAGGGGACGTTGTTTAGTAATTTAAAGATTCAGAAAGATACTTTAGTTAGCATTGCTTAAAAACAAGTAAATACCAATATACGTTTTTTTTCTTTTTCTCAGTGTCCTCTGTGGATCAGTTTTGCTTTCTAGGCAATGTGAAAATAAATGATGTGCCTTTGCCATATTCGCTTTCAACCCAGATTTCTCCATGATGCAGTTCGACAATAGCTTTTGAAATTGATAAACCCAATCCAGTTCCTTTTTGTCCGATTAAGGTGTTACTCTCTAATTGCTGAAATTTACCGAAAACCTTGGGAATATCTTCAGGATAAATATCTATTCCCGAATCAGTAACTCGGCATTCAATATTGTTGCCGTTATCATGCACAATAATCTCAATAGTTCCTTCTTGTGTAAACTTTAGAGCGTTTCCGACAAGGTTCGTAAATACCTGGACAAGTTTGTCATGATCAGCTTCAATCACTACATTCGACGCGAGTATTTGCTTCCGCAACGTTATCATCGGGTTTTGTTCCTTTACCTTAAACGTTACAAGAAGAGAATCAATCAATTCATTGAGATCGAAAGTTTTAAGGTGCAGGTCTACCTTTCCTGCCTCTATTTTTGAAAGGTCCAGCAGATTATTGATAATGCGGATTAAACGATCAATATTTCTTCCGCCTACCTCAAGCATTTCTTCTTGCTTGTCGCTAATTTTCCTATCTTAAACAAAATTTCTTATTTTACAGGTGAAAATAATGTTTCATCAAGTGAGTGCGCAATAGTAGTGTATGCTGGTGGATTAACAGGGGTTCGTGGAATAAAAAAAATAATAGATGCTTTGGAATTTGTTCAAAGAAAAGTAGAATTATGGTTGATTGGTAAATGGGGATCGGTAGAATTTGCTGAAAGCTGCCAATCCTCCTCAGGGTGGAAGCACGTTAAATATTTTGGTTACGTACTGTTGCCTGAAGTATATCAATATTTAAGAAAAGCAAACATAGGTATTGTGACATTGCTTCCTGAAGAGAATTACCTTCGAGCTTTACCAACAAAGGCTTTCGAATATATGGCCTGCGGTCTTCCATTGGTTATGTCAGACTTCCCTTACTGGCGTGAGATATTTGGTGAATGTGCTGTTTTTGCTGATCCAGAAAATCCTCGAGATATCGCGAAGAAAATTAAATATTTAATAGACAATCCTCATATCGCGAAAGAACTTGGACAAAAAGGCAGATATTTAGTTGAGACGAAATACAACTGGGAAAATGAAAGTAAAAAGTTAATAACTCTTTATAAGGGAATTACTTTAAATTAGACCGCTAGGTTTTATAACTATTCTTGAGAATCATTTCTTCGCTTTAATCGGGAAACCATTTTCATCGTACATGCCTGCATATTCAGGGTTTCTTCGAATGTATAGCGGAACGCGGTTTAATTTACTGGCATCCATGACAATGTCTTCCTGTTTAAGGAAGTATAAATGTTTGACGTCAGAATTTATTGGACAGATCAAGGTATGCTTTCAGTAAGCAAAATGAGAGATAAATATTTTGGAAAGAGTGGGGGATCTGTGTAGTTTTTTGGGCTTTCAGACTATTAAGTTGTTATGTTGACTGCGTTCCCAAATTGCGTTTTGTAAATAACCCAGTTCGTATTTTTAATTTGGCTTCTTGCTTTGAACGAATATGAACATGGCTGGTTATGGAGTCGGGTTTCTTCTTATCGTTTAAAGAGAATTTCCAAATTTGATTTATGAATTTTATCATAATAGATTTTTTGTTATAGTATAAGTCTTGAAAATATTTTGAACAAGAATCAGGGTAATATGGCATGAAATCTGGAGATAAATTTGTTGTTTTTTTGCTATCCCTAATTGTGATTGCGTTTTTGACAGTAACGCTAGCTTCAGGTTTTTGCCATCATCATGAGGACAGTGATTATCATGATGATTGTTTTGCCTGTAAATTGGTTATTTCTTTTGTTGCCGCTATTCTTCATGTATTTGTGTCTTTTGCCGGCAGGTCTTTTTCGTTTGTCGTGCTTCATAGAATTCCTAGTATCTTCAGTAGTGTATTATTGAATTCAGTTAGAACTCGAGCACCGCCAATCCTTTCCTGTATATGAAGTTTTTGCCTATTTATTCGTAGCAATAGAGTTGTCTTATTTTTGTACAGGAAGGGTTAATGTTAATGAAAAGATATTTCTTTATCGCATATATTGCGGTGTTGTCTTTATGTGTTGTAATTCCATGCGGTTTTGCTGAAGAAGACCGGGAATATACTGTTGCGGGTCTTAAGCATGAAATTGAAGAACTGCGAGGGCTTCTTAAAGAACAGCAAAAGACACATGAGGTACAAATAAATGATTTAAAAAAACAATTACAAACGCTTTCTCAAAGAATTGATTCAGCATCGTCTGTTCAAACAGAACCAGTTGTTGAGGATAGTATTGCCTCCATAAGAGAAGCCGCTGACTTGGAGGCAGTTCGTGAACCGCAGGCAGAAGAGACAGTAGAAATTACCTCTTTCCGTTCAGGCGGGCTTTCCCTGCAGTCTTTGAACCCGGAGATAAGTATAACCGGTGATTTTATTGCGACATACCGGGTCGGGGATGCTGTTACGGAAGATTTTGATTTCAATTTCAGGGGGCTGGGGATACATTTTGAATCATACCTTGATCCGTATTCAAAAATAAAAGCAGCTGTTCCCATAAATAAAGAGGGAGCCGAGCTTGGTGAGGCATACTTTACCCGTTTCGGAATAATAGATAACATCAATCTTACACTGGGTAAATTTCGTCAGCAGTTCGGTGTTGTTAACCGGTGGCATAAACATGCTCTTGACTGGGTTGATTTTCCACTTCCATTGAGAATGATTTTTGGAGAAGGAGGACTGAATCAAACTGGTATATCCTGTGACTGGACAGGCTTACTTGGTAATACGACTCAGGAGATAACCATGCAAGTTACCAACGGTAAAAATGCCCGGTTGTTTGCTAATAACGAAAATAATAGGCCCAGCATTCTTTTGCATTATAAGAATTATCGGGATCTTTCATCAAGTACCTATCTGCAATTTGGACTGACCGGGATGATTGGTTGGAATAATGAATGGAACCTTGCTGATTCAACCTCACTAAGGCAGGATGAAAGCCTTCAGGTATACGGGGCTGATATAACGTTTTTCTGGGAACCGACGGATCGTATGAGATACCGAAATTTTGAGTGGAGAACAGAAGCGTATTATCTTCATAAAAATATTATTGCTTCGGACAGTTCTGTCGCCGATACGCTTAACCCGTGGGGAATATATACTTCGCTGCAGTCTAAGGTAACGCGAACGATTGAAATAGGCAGCAGGGCTGATTACTATAGACCAGCCGTAAAAAAATATGCGGATACAACTGGATTTTTACTGGAACCCCTTGCCGTAACGGAGCAGGATGCATATCGGTGGCTTGGGGCTTTGTACGTCACCTGGTATCAAAGTCCTTTTGTAAAATTCAGACTGGAATACAATCATGAAGACGGTGACGGGATTGGGCCGGCAGAGGACAGAATAATGCTGCAGGCTGTTGTTGCGGCGGGTCCTCATAAGCATGAACGTTATTGAGTAAGGAGAAAAGGAAATGAAATATAAATGGATATTTATGTTTGCCTTTGCAGTTTTGATTGCAGGTTCTGCGGCTGCACAGGAAGATCGTTTGCAGGTGGTTACAACGTTAACCGATTACGCAGTTTTTGCCAGGGAAATCGGTGGTGACCGTGTTTCGGTGAAAAATATTGTTGAAGGTAATCAGGATGCTCATTTTATTCGTCCTAAACCTTCGTTTGTAAATATGGTGAGAAATGCTGATGTTCTTATTTCAACCGGTCTTGATCTTGAGCTGTGGCTGCCTACAGTTGTAAATAAATCTGGTAATACTCATATAAGAAGCGGCCAGCCCGGGTTTGTTGCGGTTTCCCGTGGTATGCATCTTCTGGAAAAACCCAAGATGATTTCCAGAATAGAAGGCGGGGTCCATATCTATGGGAATCCTCATGTTACCTGTAGTCCTGTTAACATGAAAGTAGCTGCAAGGAATATAGCTGTTGGGCTCATAAAAAATGATCCTGACGGGAAGGATTTTTATGAAAAAAACCTTAATCATTTGCTTAATAAAATTGATGTATCTCTTTTTGGAGAGAAGCTAGTAAAGATTTTAGGAGGTGAAAGGCTGTGTAATCTGGCCGAAAAAGGAACGCTGATACCTTTCCTTGAAAAACAGAAATTGCAGGGAAAGCCGCTTATTGATTATCTGAATGGCTGGATAGGGGACATGCTGCTTTTACGAGGACAACCTATAGTTACATATCATAAAAACTGGATCTATTTTGTGAAGCTTTTTGGAATAGAAGAAGCAGGAACGGTTGAGCCGAAACCAGGGATTTCTCCATCGCCTAAACATGTGACAGATCTTGTTACCATGATGCGTTCTCGTGACATAAAAATTATTCTTGCGGCAAATTATTTTGATGAGCAAAAAATAGAAACAGTTGTTGAGCGGATAAATGGAATACCGGTTATTGTGCCGATTTATGTTGGAGGTATTGACGGAGTTAATGATTATTTTGAGCTGGTGGATTATTGGGTAGACAGTCTTGTTAAAGCGTATAGAGGAAAATAAATGTCTGAAATAGCGAGGTTTTTTTTAATTCAAATTTTGTTTTTGGCTGTGGTTCTAATACTTCACACTTATCTTGGTCTTCATATTATAAGAAGGACTCTGATTTTTTCTGACCTTGTATTAGACCAGCTTGCGGCGTTCGGGGCTCTTGTCGGGATAAGTATTGGAATCAGTTACGGGTCATGTGGTTCGTATGTAATCTCACTTATAGCAGTGCTTTTGGGTGCTTTCTTGTTAGCGGCGGTTAAACCTGGAAACAGGTTAATCCCGAGAGAGGCAATTATAGGTATTGCGTATGTTCTTGCTCTTGTTGCTTCTTTACTATTGGGAGATAAACTGCCGGGAGGCAGCTCTTATGTAACAAAAACGCTTGTGGGGAGTATGTTGTGGGTAAACTGGCCTATTGTTCTTGTGACAATTACTGTTTATGTCGTACTTATGGTTTTCCATTATGTTTTTAGAGAAAAAATTATTGGTATAACAGAGAGAAAGGCCATTGTTCATAATGAAGTATTCTGGGATTTTCTTTTTTTTACTACGCAGGGTATTATTACGGTTCTTGTTGTACCGATTGCCGGGGTCCTTTTAGCATATGCGTTTCTTATGATACCTGCTGCAATTGCGGCTATGTTTACTAAAAAGTGGGGAATAGCTGTTGTCGGCGGCTGGGGAATAGGTCTTGTGGCATGTATTCTAGGTTTAAACCTGTCATTTTTTTATAATTTGCCGTATGGGCCCAGTCTGGTTCTTTCATTAGGAGTCTTCTTTTTTGTTTCGGTTTTTATTCGGGCATTGTTACCAGGAAAATAAGGATAGTGATTAATGACGAATTTTTTGATGCTTTTCGGTCAGCCTTTTTTGGCTTGCCTGATAATGATTGCGATTCTGGGATATCTGGGTCTGCATGTTATAAAAAGAGAAATAATATTTATTGATATTTCACTGGCACAGATTGCCGCTGTTGGAGCCATTGGCGCACATCTTGTGTTTCATGTGCATGGTGATTCTTTTATTGGATATGTGAGCGCGTTTGCTTTTACGTTTGGTGCTGCTTTGTTTTACGCGTTTGCCAGAAAGAAAATAACAAATATTCCTTTGGAAGCAGTAATAGGAGTTACCTACGCGATTGCTGCTGCAGGGGCGCTGTTTCTGGTCGGAATTGCTCCTGGCGGTCATGTGCATATTCAGGAGATGCTTGCTGGAAGTATCCTGTGGGTATCATGGAAAGAAGTGGTATCTTCTTTTGTTGTTTTCTTATTTGTTGGTTCCGTTTTCTATGTTTTTCGTGCGCCATTTGAAAAAATTTCAAATGAATATGAAAAAGCATTGAGGGAAGGTATGAATGTTATTGGATGGGACCTTTTGTTTTACGCTTTTCTGGGGATTGTGGTTACAGTTTCTGTCAGGATTTGCGGGGTTATCCTGGTTTTTTCTTTTTTAATCATACCGGCAACACTTTCAGCCATTTTTTCTTCTTCATGGAAAAAACGTCTTTTAATTTCCTGGGGATCAGGAATAATTGCGGTTATTCTTGGTTTTCTATTCTCAAACCAGTTTGACTTTTCTGTAGGGCCTTCAATTACGCTTTTTCTTGGAATAGAGTTGGTTCTTGCAGGAATTCTAACGGTAGTAACTAAAAAAATAAAGTTAGAAACATTTGATGGAGGACACGACGGGCCTTCAGCATAATTAATGGAAAAAGCTTTGAAATGGATGGAGAGTAAAAATAATAATTAGAGAAGTTCTTGGAAACAATTAAATAGCGAAAACCGCCAAGCCTCTTACTGTACGGCTGGATTAGCTTGTTATACGATTGTCTTTTTTACGCAATTTTATTCAGATACATATGTCCCAGAACCGAACCAGCACGTATCGTCAATCTTGGTAACATAACCAATCTTCTTTTCCATCTTCTTTGAAACCGGGTTATCCCAATAATACTTTACCCAGCCGCCTCCTGTTGCTGCGGCATCACGAAGGGCCGCTATTAATTTAAAACCATTTTTATCTTCAAAATTTATTAAATTTTTACCAACTAATTCGGGTTGAGCACCATGAGAAACAACGGTCCCTTCAAAATCATAGGCATAAAAATACAATTCCCCCCTTTTGAAAATACCTTTGTCATTCATTATCTCTTTGAAAAAGGCTTCCTTTCCATGTTTCTTGACGAAAGCTTCACCTTCTTCAACAAAGGATACTACCTCCTCTTTTGTTGGATGGTCGTCGGCCTTTAAAGCGGCAAACGGTAGAAGAATAGAAAAAATAGTAAGCATGGAAATGAGTGTCTTTTTCATTGGAAGTCTCTTTAATTATGTTTTAAACATTTTGCCGCATTAAATATTGTACTTTTCATCAATATAAGTATAACATATAATTAACTTTTAAGCGGTAACTCTCTGTTGGAGTGTGTGTGCGTATGTTGTTATTTATTAAACGACTGATAGTACTCATTGTCATTCCTGTAGGCCTGGTTCTTCTGTTAGCTCCCTTGTATACATCCCGCAATATCTATAAGGATGCGGACTTCGTCTTTCTTGTAGCAGGACCCGTTACCCCAGAGGACAACAATCGGGAAGCACTTGTGCAGGTAACACGCAAACAGTTGGAGCCATACGAACAAGTTCTTTTTACCGTACTCGAGAGAAAAAAAGAGGTCGATTTTTACAGACCTTCTCAACCCGCTGCTGATGTGCTCGGTCTGGAGTCACTCGGAAATACGCTTTCGCAGATGGATGGCGTCTCCCCGGAGCAGGGAGAACAGTACAAAAAAGACCTGGTCCGCCAGCAGAAAAGCATTCGCAACACGGAAAACCAGGCACAGCAATATAGGCAGATGGGTTTTACCTCTAAACAGGGACTGTGGGATATGGAACCCACGAATATCCCTATTGAAGAGTGGGATCAACTAAAAGAAGCCCTCTCGCTGCAGGGTGATGAAAAGACTTCCTTCGTATTTGAGGACACGCTGTACACGTGCGTCGTACGCTACGAAAGCGGGTACGTCAACACTCCTGTTCCCGGCCTTGAACAAGGACGAAAAATCACCGGCGTTGTTTTTCTTGTCATAGGATTGTTTCTCATAACCGGTCTCTATCGGAAGAAGCACGGAATTATGATAGCAAAAACCTGGTGCGTTATGTTGTGGGACGTCATCGTGGTACTCGTCAGCGGGTTTTTTGTCTATGGGGCAATAGATCTTCTTTTTATGAAACTCTTTGGTACAGGGATGCGCACGGAAGAATTTATACAATTTATGGGTGTCTTCTGGGTGTTGCTTGCTATCCCGGCCGTAACACTTTTTATCGCGGCTTCAGCCGCGCAGGCCGTAACGGTTACTGAACAGGGTATGTCCTTGGATGGGCTTTTTTCAAAAAGATTTGTCTCCTGGGACGAACTCAAAAGTATTGAAGTTACAGAATTGCACTCTGTAAAGAGGGCCGGCGGGATTATTGCTCCAAAGCAATTAATGAAAATCATGCGTCTTGAAGGAGAATCATCGTCAATAACTCTGATGGAACCACCGCTTAAATCAACAAAAAAACGAATCCTCGAAGCCATGCTCACCCATGCCCCTGAGGAATGGAAAAATACCATCGAAGAAGAGGGCAAAACTTGGACAGCATATTTATAAATGTAAAAAAAAGGAGGTTGTAATGAAGAAAATTGTCATGGTAACACTAGCTGTAATGGTTGTGGTTGTATTTGCTTCATCATTGTTCGCTGCAGATCCAATGGTTCTGTGGGGAGAACAGACCGCCGGAAGCGGTCACATGAAAAATGCGAAAACAGACGGCAACACACTTGTTCTCACTGCACCGGCAACTATTGCCAAGATTGAAGGCGATGCTCCGTCGTATTGTATCTGGACTATAGTCACACCCCAGAACCGCAATGCCCGATCCATCCTGTGCGGCGGCGAAGGAAGACCTAATATCGTCGGAAGAACCATTCCTGCAGGAAGCTACAGACTCATCCCTGGCGTAGAGGGTAGGAGTTTTTCAAGGATTACGATAACGTTTAAATAAGAAATAGCGTTTAGCGGATAGCGAATAGGAAAAGCAAAAACGGCGTATAGCGTATAGCGTTTAGCGGATAGATGGAAAAAGGAACTATTATTTATTAAAAAAATAGATCCCAATTCTTTTCTATGAATACTTGTGATTGGTGGCAACATAGAGAAGGCAATTGATTCTTGGAATAAGGAAAAAACCTAAACGCTATACGCTATCCGCAAAAAAATGAGGGGTTTGTAATGCATAAATCGTTACTTGTTTTGGTCTTGTTTGTATTTTGTCTTACTGTTTCTGGTTTTGCTGAAAAAGGAAAATCTAGTGACCCGGTTCTCTCTGCCAGTTTTGGCAAGAGTATCATCGGACGCAAGCTTCCTCCTGGAACCTATAGGGTTGTTCCCGAGCTTAAAACAGGCCAGCGTGAAGCAACCATACGCGTGACGCTCGACGATGCAAAAAAGCCCCCGAACGTACAACTGGTTACACCGGTAGCCGTTGAACCACCACCGCTGAATAAACCGACCGTGCCGTTACCAAAACCTGAAGAACCGGATGTAATAGATATTCCTCAACCAGAGCCGCAAAACAATCAGACACAGACTGCTAAGCCTGACGAACCGACAGGTACCGGTCCTGAATTTAATTGTGAGTACGGACTCCCGAAACGCGACGGAGCAAATTGTGAGATTCAACTCACATCAGGTGATCTGCCGACAGGCTGGCGTATTGATGATTCAGTCAACATGAATAAGGCCTGCGTAGTTAATCAATGGATCTTGTATGGTAGTGATAAAGAGAACATGATTGAACTAGATATCTCTGCCTGGACCCCAAGAGCTGCATCATACTATAAGTGGAAACACGGTATGCTTGCAACCGGTCAATATAACCAGTCTGATTTGCCTATCGGAAACAAACAACTCTATGTCGAAGAAAAGAATGGCTGTAACAAGCAGCTTATTATGCAAGTGGGAATGTATATGGTTGATATGGAGCGTCCCCCGGTGGAAGGAAAAACTCAAGAGAACGACCCCATCAAACGCAATGATTTCGTTGGCATTGCCAAGTCGGTTGAAAACAGGATTGCTGCCGTGGCAGGAATCCCTCCACGTGATGTCATGAACGGGAATCCCTCGACAATCAGCTGGCGATCAGTCGTTTGGCCTGTTCGACTGCATAATGGCAGCATACTGCAAGTGCAGGGAGCTGGAAGAGGTAAATGGGGGTCGGAGTGGAGTGCAGTCGGATCCGGTAATCCAGGCATTGTAAGTTGGAACGGCATAGGAACAGGTCGCGGCCCGGTTATTGTGTATCAGCGTACTAATAACGTCTGGACGCTTGTTTTGCTTGCACTATGCCTCTGGTGCTCTCAAGAACATACATCATTTTAACCAGCGGGTGACGCCCATGTCCGGCGGAGAGTATGGAGCAACAATCCGTTCAGGAGATACGTGCTACGATTACAGTTGGAACCATTTAGAAGAGATAAGTTGTAAAAGTAAAAATTTCATTTTTAGCGGACCGCAATCCACAACCTCCGTAAACAAGAATAAAGATGATCCTATTAAGAATCCGGATGTAACTGTAACGGGTTATAAAACTCCAGGGACCGGTCCAAAGCCGCCGGTAGCTCCAGTACCCTGGACAAAGAAGCAGCAGAAGGCTAATCAACCACTGCTGCCGACGACGGGCGACGATTATCCCGATTGGTTCGAGTATGTCACGGTCGTAGCCGACAGCAACATGAACCGGCCGCCCTGGACGTTCGAGTTCGACGACAAGGCCGAGCTCAAGATCATACGCTATGACATCAAGCAGGAGGTTCCCGGCGCGCAATTCGTGACGGTCAACGATTTCGGTAAAATTAGCGGGAATACATACCACGCGACCAAGACGGGAAGCGGTAGCATCCGCGTGGGAATCTCGGTTCAGTACCGGCCGAAAGGGGGGGGAGATATCAAGACATATGTGCACGACCCAGTGAATCTTGAAGTTTACGTGAATCCGCCCATGAAACCCTTTTCCCACTGGCCCGATGACAAGGACATGACCGCCGTCAGCATTACCATCTACGATACCGACGGGGTTCACGTCGGTGTACAGAAGAGAGGAGGCAAAGGGTTCGTCGTCAGTCTTCAGGGGGAGAACACTCCGAATGTGACGAAGGAGGTAAGGGGGAAATCATACACATCAGACGTCGAATTTACTGTCGGAGAACTGAATCATTTGCCCCCGGCCATTTACACGATTTATGCGTACCTGAGAACGGATTCCGTGGGATCGGACATGCACGCAATCAAGAAATACAAGGTGGCCCTTCCCGTTCAGCAAGGGTCCTGCTGGAAAAGAAGAGTTATCGTGGAGTTTGCAGCGAAGAATAAGAATTGGGTGGTCCCCCCCCCCCAACATATGGGAAAGAGTGAATGATTAATAAAAAAATATATATAACAGCCATTTTTTGTTGTCTATCGTTTTTTT
>JAVCCS010000260.1 GCA_030765365.1 Candidatus Theseobacter exili | reverse complement strand
TTCTTTTTTCAAGTAGCTCAAAGATATAACAAACCTTTTTCTTTGGCACTTATTGATGTTGATTCTTTTAAATCAATAAATGATACTCATGGTCATGCAGCCGGCGATTTTGTTTTAAAAACAATTGCACGTCTTTTAAATGAGGTTTTGCGTAAATCAGATATTATCGTACGATACGGTGGAGATGAATTTGTTATTATTTTTCCTGAGGTTGGTGAGACGGCCGCAACTGCTGGTATAAACAGGGTTGTAAAGCGAATAAGCATGGATACATTTATATTTGAAGATCTGGGAATCGAAATATCGTTTTCAATAAGCTTTGGTGCGGTTGAATTTCAAAACAGTTTCGAGTCTGAAACACAAATGTTTGATCTTGCAGATGCAAAACTTTATGAGAATAAAAAAATCAACTAGTATTAACTTAAAAAGTAAATCTGGAGAAGTTACAGCGGTTCTTTTACTTTATCAATGAACAAAAATAATTAAGAATGAAATATACATTTGTTGGGAGAGAGGGTAATGAAGTTAAAAATTCTCGTTATTGACGATGAACCACATATAGTTAAAATTCTGGAAACACGTTTGAGGCATATAGGCTATGATGTAATTACAGGCACAAACGGCGTGGAGGCGTTAGCTAAAACCAGAGAAGAAAAACCAAATCTTGTTATTTTGGACGTAATGATACCCCCTCCAAACGGATTTCAGGTATGCAGTACTTTAAAAGATGATCCGGAATGCAATCAGATTCCAATTATATTATTAACTGCAAAATCTACTGAAAGCGATCAGTTTTGGGGAACTGAATCCGGAGCTGATGCCTATTTAACAAAACCGTATAATGCTGAGGATTTAATGAATACGGTAAAATCTCTTATTAAGTAAAGGCACAACTGTGATTGTAAAGAGGTCAGGTTCAATACCGGCTTTTTTTTTGTTATATTTGCTTTTTATTAATTTAATCCAGGCTTTTTCTGTTGCTGAAGCACAGAAAAATAATGGTCTTCAAGATGTTTCAAAATGGTTTATTCTTCTATCCTATGACCCTTCTGAACAAGAAATAGATCCATATATTATAAATAAGTATGATATGGCAGTTTTGGATCCGGATTATTATCCTTCGTTTACTATGCATAGTAAACGACCGTTATTGATTGCATACATAAGTGTAGGAGAAGCCGAAGAGTATCGTTCTTATTGGAAAAGCATTAAAGATGAATTATGGATTATTGGAGAAAACCCTAACTGGAAAGAGAATCATTATATAGATATTTGTAACGATAAATGGCAAGAAATTATACTGGAAAAAGTTATACCAATGATTATCAGTAAGGGTTTTAATGGTATTATGCTGGATACCCTTGATACTATTGACGTGCTTTGTGATAAGGCGCCTGACAAGTGTTCACTATATAAGAAAGCAATGATGGATCTGGTAAAAAACATCAATGAAAAGTATCCAAACCTTTTGCTTGTCAGTAATAACGGTTTTTCAATACTTCCCCAGATAGCACCTTTTTTAAATGGGATTATCGTTGAAGACATTAATACAATGCCGGATTTTAAAAAAGGAGGCTATATGAAGGTGCCTTCAGCGGATAGAAAGTACAAAATCAGGATTATTAAGGAGTTAATTAAGAAATTTGATTTACCTGTTTTCAATATTGATTATGCATCACAAGATAACAAAAGAATGATTCGCCAGGATATAAGGAGGTCGCGCAGTTTGGGATTTAAACCTTATGTAGCGGAAAAAAATCTCGACAGAATTTATAAAAATTAGGCAATTTCAGTTTATAAGGCTGTTGAAAAACAGACAGCAAATGAGTTTGCGCGGGTTCTTCAACAGCTTCTTTTAAGAGAGGAGTGCTTAGCGGTGAGTTTTGTAAAGAGGGACATAATAAGCCGAAGTATTAAAATGATTAATAGACCTTTAATCCAGAGATTAATAGGTGTTTTTTTCTTTATTATTTGTATTTTTTATTCTTTTATACTTCAAGCGGAAGACCAATTCATAAACAGGACTGTTCTAGCTTTATATGATTCTTCAGAGCCTGGGAATATCAGGTCAGACTACAATATGATTCATAAGAATCTTGAAATGCCGCTGAACCATCTTGGAATTATTGTCAGATATCATGATATTTCGACTGGTTTGCCGTTGGATCAGAACATGGAAGATATTTTTGGAATTGTAACATGGTTTAATGATGGAGCTGTTACGAATGCAATAGACTATTGTCAGTGGGCCAAAAGGCAGATTCGCAACGGAAAAAAATATGTAATAATTGGGAGTTTCGGTGCTTTTACTGACAAAAAAACGGGCAAAAGAGTTCCTGATTCCATAGTTAATGAAGTATTTAATGAAATTGGACTTTTTTATGAGGGAAATTGGACTGATAACCCATTTGTAATAGAGATCTCCAAGATGGAAAGCAGTATGGTCGAATTTGAAAGAACCCTGGAGGGAGAGACAAATATTTATGACCAAATCATCTCGAGTGATAATAAGAATAAGATTTACCTGGCATTAAAAAGAACAGATATTCCGGAAGGGAATAGTGCGGCAGTGGTAGTAACTCCTAAGGGTGGTTTTGTACTTGAAAGCTATGAGCTATTTATTAATTACGAAAATAATATGAGAAAATGGAGAATTAACCCTTTTAAGTATATGGAGGACGCGTTGGGATTGAAGAATATGCCTAGATACGATGTAACAACACTTTTCGGGCGGCGTCTGTTTTATTCTCATATTGACGGAGACGGGTTAAGAAGTATTACACAGATAGATGGCAAAAGCTTGTGTGGTGAGATTATATATGATCATATTTTGGCAAAATATGATCTTCCGGTTACCGTTGGTTTTATTACAGCAGACATTGATCCTTCTTACCTTGGATCTGAAAAGATATTAGCCTTTGCAAAAAAGACTCTTAGTCTTGAAAACGTTGAAATCGGAGTTCATGGATTTAGCCATCCTTTGGATTGGGATAGAATGATAACAGCGTATTCTCTCAGAGGATATTCAGAAGATGCAGGTTCAATGGATGATCTGGATATTTTATCTGAATCTGCTTATGGAGGGGCTTCGCTTGTAACTGTAAACAGAAGAAAATTTATTAATACAGAAATCAAGTTAGCTGCTGATTTTATCAACAATAACGTGGCTCCGCCCGGAAAGAAAACAAAGGTATATCAATGGACAGGTAACTGTGAGCCAACTGAAGATGCAATAGTTCTTACAAATGAAATAGGATTAATGAATATAAATGGCGGTGATTCACGGTTCGATAAGAGCATCCCCTCATATACAGGGGTAGCTCCTCTAACCAGGCAGGTTGGCGGCAATGTTCAGATGTTCACGAGTAATTGCAATGAAAACATATATACAAATTTATGGGAAGGGCCGTTTTATGGTTTTAGGAATGTTATTCAAACGTTTCAGCAAACTGAGGTGCCTACGCTGGTTGACGGTGTTCCTCGAAGGGTGGATCCAATAAATGTGTACTATCACTTTTACAGCGGTGAAAAAAAGGCATCACTCAAAGCTTTAAGAGAGGTATATGACTATTCATTAACTCAGGATATCATTCCGGTTTTTACATCCTACTATCTTTCAGTTGTGAACGGTTTTTTAAATGGTCGTTTTCATAAACTTGCAGATGGTGGTTGGAAATTCAGTGATTATGGAACTTGTCAGACTGTGCGTTTTGATGAAACGGATCTTTTCCCGGACTTAGAAAGATCAAGTGGAGTGATTGGCTTTGTCCATTGGAATAACAGGCTTTATGTGCATTTATCCGAAAAGAATAATGCGATACTATATTTTACGGAAAAAAAACCAAAAAAGCCTTATTTGGTTGAAGCCTCAGCCATTATTTCAAACTGGACAGCGAACTTTGAGTACATAAAATTTTCTGCATATGGTTTCGGAAAAGGGATTTTTAAATTGGCCGGTTTGAACCCTGGAACAGTGGTTGATATCGATATAGTTAAAGAGGGTAAAAAAGGATCTTTTTATAAAAAGAAACACAAAACAGATAAAGCTGGTGAGTTATATCTTGTATTACCAGTACATGGACAATATCAGGTTATCATTGAAAAAGCAGTAAAGGATTGAATTTTGGGTATTCCGTTTTGGAAATCCGCTTTATTTTTTCTTCTAATATTATTTTTTTCCATTGCTCTTTTCCCATCAAAAAGGCAGCTTGGCAGGCTTTATTCTGAGTCTGGTTTGCATGATCAGGCACAGCTCTACCTGCAAAAACAGTATCATAGCAATCCTGAAGATTTAGCAAATGCTGAAAGATATTTGAATTCCTTGATCCATTCTGGTGATTTTGAATTATTTGCTAAAACCGGGGATGAATTGACAAAAAGATTTTCTGATAATACAAGTCTCCATTCTTTTATGGCGAAATATTATGAAGATAATATGCATTTTGTTAAGGCAAGCAGTCATTGGGAAATGGTTTTGAGATTAGATCCGACACAAACTGAGACAATGGAAAAGCTCATCAACTATTATAAGATGTCAAAAAAACATGACAAGCTGATCAAACTTTATGAAAAAAAGATTAATTTGGGAAAAGCATCTCTGTACGAGTATTATGAATTGGGCAGGCTTTATTCTCTAAAGCGTCAGGGAGCCAAAGCAAAGTCTCAATACGAATTGCTTCTTAAAAAGTTTCCCGGAGAACAAAAAGCACTGCAGAGACTTGCAGAGATTTGTACATTCACCGGCGATGTCAATAGATCTGTTGAGCTTTACAAACAGCTAAGCGAGGGTAGTCCAGATAACCCGGAATATTCCTGGAGTTTGATTAATACTCTTATAAAATATGGTAAAAATGAAGAAGCCATAAAGCCATTAGAAATATTTGCAGACAGGTTCCCTGCAGATTCAAGGTTCTCAGGTAAGTTATCTGAAATATACATTGAATTAGGAAAAAAAGAAGATGCCTTGAAATTGTGGAAAAAGATGTATGCACACAATCAGAATGATGCATTTTTGCTAAAAAATATGGGACAGATATATTTTGAAACGGGCAACTTTACAGAAGCTCAAAAATTTTTGGTTTTATACAATGACAGGACTGGAGGAGACTCCTTGACTCATCAGTTATTAGGTGATGTTTATTCCAGAAATGGATACCGTGAAAACAGTTTGAATGAATATAGAAAGGCGCTTGATTTTCTTGTTAATAAAAAAACTTCTACTGACAACACTGATGATATTGCCCGTATGGTTTATCTGAATTTGATTCTTGGCAGAAAAACAGAAGCGCTATCTCTTTTAGAGATGCTTTCAAAAAAAGTTTCCATACAGCCCGAAATGCTGTTGACCATGGCAAATCTTTATAATGAAGTGGATCAGTATTCAAAAGCTGTTCAGGTGTTGCACAAGTATAATGACAGAACGGGAGGGGATGCGGATTCATACCAGTTTCTTGGGAATATTCTGGAAAAAACCGGTGATAGAACTGGTGCAGTAAAAGAATATGAACGAGCACTCTCCGTCTTAAAAATGAATAAAATGACGAAAGCGGGTGAGAAGCAGTTATTACAGGAAGCAAACTTAAATTTGCTTTTGGGTAAGGAACAAGAGGCATTAACTATTTTGGAAAGGTTATCCAGCAATTATTCTTTTGATCCTGAGATGCTGCTTATTATGGGGAACATTTACAATAAATTGAAGCAATATGAAAATGCAGTAATGGTTTTAAAAAAATACAACAAGCAAACAGGAGGAGATATTGAGTCATATCAGTTATTAGGTGAGGTTCTTTCATCAATAGGCGATCAGGCAGGCCGTAACCGGGCGTTAGAGGAAGCACTTCACATGCTTGAAAAACAGGATATTGAACGATCAGATAAAAGAATGCTTGAACTGCGAGTTGAATTATACTTGTTACTTGGAATGAAGTCAAAGGCACTTGATACATTGGAAATAATTTATGAGCGTTTTTCCCTTGACACTGATCGTATGGTAACCATGGGGGAGATGTATTATGAACAAAAGAATTATAAAAAGGCAGCAGAATTATTGCGGAGTTATCATGAAAAAACAGATGGAGATCATCATTCTCATCATCTTTACGGTGATGTTCTTGCCGCATTGGGTGATAGGGAAGGAAGTCGAAGGGAATACAAAAAAGCCCTTGATATCCTTCAGTGAGGGCGATGACGAATATTTAAAACGTCAAATTGAAAAAGCATGGCTTTTGTGGAAGCTTGATCGCAAAGATGAAGCTCGTAATCTGACATTATCTTTGCTGGAGAAGTACGCTGATAATACTGAGATTCTTGAATTTGCTGTTATGACAGATATGGAAACAGGAGATTATAAGCAAGCATTACAAAGGGTTCAACAGCTCGAGAGTCTCCTGGGGCCTGCAAGAAAGGTACTTAAGCTTAAGGCAGATTTATATATCAGACAGAAAAAGTGGAGACAAGCTGCTGAAATTATTGAAGGATTACAGGATGAATATCCTTTGATTCCAGAAATGCAGAGCGATTATGCTTATACACTTTCAATGCTTAAACGATGGCCTGAATCTGTTGATGCATATCAAGTGCTGCGTGATGTACAGCCTGCAGATAAAGATTTTATTTGGACTTACAGGGAAGCTCTTATTGAGGGATCTGCTTCATTTTCTTCCGGGTTGGTATATTTCTATGGTCCCGGATCTCTTCGGAGGACAGTTATTAGTGAAGATATTACTTTTTGGCCGCTACCTGTTCTTAGAGCTTTTTTTGATTTGTCCGGCGAATGGCATAAACGAAATCAGGAAGGTGATTTAGAATCTATTGGCAAATCTTTTCTTTCACATAAAATGAAAGGGGAGTGGTTTATAAATGAATGGGTTTGGCTTAGCGGTCACTGGAACAGCGCTTATCTTGATAGAAAAGATTTTAATGAAATTGGTATTTCTGCCGAGTTTCGCAAGGGATTGTTTCGTTCCGGTGGTGGCTATACATGGGATCATTTAATACGTGATCCTATCGAAGGCCTGAAGTACTGGGGTAAAAGGGATCGTTTCTATTGGAGAACAAGCTTGCTTTTTTTCGAAAAAATTACAATTGGCCATGCTATTGTCAATGACAGGTTAAGCGTGGATGCCGAAAAAAACCAGATTAATGGAGAATCATCTCTGGGTGACAGGGATGTTCATGATTTTTTTACTGATTTGACTCTACTAAAGGATCCATTTCTTTCTGTCGGATGCAACTATAGGTATGCCCATTGGGACAAAGCATTTGTTGAAGCAAATCAGCTGATGGACTTTATTGAAAATGAGCGTGCTTACTCTCTTGAATTATATGCTGAAAAAAGGTTCCTTGAAAAGTGTGCTGTTTCAGCTGGTATTACAAGAAATAATGATAGAAAAAGAAAAATATGGTCAACATATTCGTTTGGAAGCTTAGATTGGTGGATAATGGAAAAAACGAGATTATCTATGCTTTTCGAATATAATTATGGTGATAGCGGAACTTCAGGCAGCGGAGATTCACAGGTTTTTTCCTTAAGAGTTAAAAGTAATTTTTAGATATTATTAGGGAGAATATTATTGAAAAGTATTTTGTTGGTTGATGATGATATGGAAATGTCTAATACAATAAGTGCATATCTTACATGGAATGGGTTCAATGTGGATTGTGTTAGTAATTTTAGTGATGTTTTTAAATTTCTGGACAATAAAAAGTGCGATTTGCTTATAATTGATGCATTAATAAATCCAGGTTGGAAAGTGTTTTGTGCAAAGATCAGAAAATCGGAAAAAAAAGTTACAAGTAAAATGCCAGTACTTTTAATAGCATCGGAGGTGTTGGATACAGATCAGCTTACAACATTGAGCCGTTTGGAAATAAATTTTTTATTGAAATTCAGAAAAATTCAGGACTGGGTAAATATAATAAATAATATTACCGGTTCACAGAATAGTTGTAATGAAAAATAAAAACTGATTATCGGTATAATTATTTAAATGTTTCATTGAGGGATAGGATATTGAAATAACTATTTAGAAAGAATATCAAGGATATTATATGAAAAAACGTGCATATATTTACGAGACTATAAGTGCTTTCATACTGATTGATTGTCTTAATTATATTTTTTTCTGGCAAGATCCGGGTTTTTTGACGTTATCATTACATCCCTACTGGATAATTGTTCTTCTTATTGCTTCAAGATATGGTTTTTCAGGCGGTCTTTTTTCTGGTTTTTGTGCTGGAGCTCAAGCATTGTTTTTCATGTGCCAGGATGTTTCTTCATTATCGGGAATTGAGCGTGTTATAGAGTCTAAAGGAGTGATTCTTCCAGTATCATTTCTTTTCATTGGTATTGTTATTGGAGGAATTCGCCAAAAGTATATACATAAATATGAAACTGTAGAAAATGAGCTTGATGATGTTTCAAAATCACTTGAAAGCATTAATAAACGGTTTGAAACAGAGGAAAAAGCCAGGAAGGTCTTAGAAGCTCGTATTATCGGAGAAACGGCTACTGTGAGGACTCTTTACGGATCTTCAAATCTTTTTGAATCTCTCGATATTGATAATATTTTCATTGGATGTCTGGATGTAATGAAGGATGGTTTTCATGTGGAAAAGGCTTCTTTTTATTTGCTGGAGGATGACTATTTTGTGCTTAAAGCTTCAAAGGGATGGGAAAAGGAGGAGCTTGTAGAGGGAAAAATATCTAAAGATAAATGCATTATGAATCTTGCCATTGATGAAGACAGATATATAACTATAAAAGATATTTTGAACAGAATAGATTCAGATCAGTTCATTGATCAATATGGACAGGTCCTGGCTATGTTCCCTGTGAGAAATTCAAAAGGGAAGGGTGTCGGGGTTGTGAATATTGAGAAGATGGATTTTTTACACTACAATACCCCTAATCTGAATATGATTGAACTTATCGTAGAGTGGGCTGGTAGGGCATTATATAACAGGTTATTTTTGAACTCTCTGGAATCCAGAATGATTATTGATGATAACTTGGATGTTTTTGAATTTAAGCATTTTCAAAATGTATGCAGGAGTGAATTTATTAGAGCAAAACAGTTCAAATTGGACTTTACGGTATTTTTTATCAAAATTGACCAGTACAGCTTTTTAAATGAAAAAACGCAGGAATTGGTTGCGAAGTCGCTTGTAAGCTTATTAAAGAAATATTTGCAGGAAACAGATATGCTGTTCAAGTATCGTTTTGACGGAATATTTTGTGTAATTAGTCCAATGTTTAAAAAGGATTCACTTAAAAGGGTAATTGAAAAAGTAGAAAGTGAGTTTTATAGGGTTATTTCAAGTTCACACTCAGAAAAAAAGCATATTAAGCTTGTTAGTGGAGGACAAGAGTATACAGATTGCATGACCGATATTAAAGAATTTCTTACTCCTGCCTTGAAGGAATGTAATATCCCTATGATTGGACTTTAATCTCATTTTTTATATGATTGACTTATGTTGGAGACTTGCTTTGAAATTGCTTAAGACTGTTTTGATTGTAGCAAGTGTTATTTTACAATGTATGATTTTACCTGCCTGGTTATTGTGGAATTCAATTCTACAGCCTATCTTGATCCATTTTATTTCAATCTGCTTTTTTGCTGCTTATTTAACAGTTTATTTTAAGGGTCATGTTTTAAAAAAAAGTTATAGGATGTCTGTTTATTTATATGGATTAATCCTGTTTGTCTTCTTCCCAGGATTTGGCTGGATTGGTATGTTGGTTATAATCCTTATGAGTGGACGTTTAAGTCAGAGTGTAAAAGCTGGACTTTATGATGATTATGAAGAATATATAACTGAACAGAACAAAAGTGCAGCAAGTTTGGAAAGTATGTCAGTAATGATGAGAAAAGCACGCAGAGAAATAAGTTTTGAACCATATATTGATATTATTAATGGAAATGATGAGAGGTCAAAATCAAAAGTAATTGAAAAGTTATCAAAAATAATTTCTCATAATTCCGTTATGTTGCTCAAAAAAGCTCTTACAGATGAATCGTCTGATATAAGAATTTATGCTGCAGGTGCGATGACACGAATAGAAGACAGTATTAGAGATAAGATTAGATTGGTCCAGCATAATGTGATGAGAATAGGGACTCCTGATGAATATTTCGATCTAGGAGATCTGCTCAGTATGTATGCTCATCTTGGTCTCCTGGAAGAAAAGCTTGAAAATTACTATTTTAATTTGAGCCTTGATGCATATAGATGTTCATTGGCTCAGGATCCAGCAAAACCGCACGCTATTGTGAGATGTGCTCAATGTCTTCTCGATTTATCTAAATATGAGGAAGCAAAAGAGCTTTTGAATAGTGCGATGGATATTTTGCCTGATAATGAAGAAATCATGATTTTAAGGAGTAAAGTATACTTTAGAATGAATAATTTTACTGAAGTAGTTAAATGCTTGAGAAATATAAAAATGAATATGCTTGGTGAAGAACAAAAAAGGATTGTGGAGTTTTGGACAGCCATAAGTTAAGTAGAGAAGAGGTATTTAAAACAGTTAATGATTTATTCAGTCATGAGCTCTCTGAAAGGAAAATGGCTTTTGAGAAACTTTGTCTGTTTCCTAGTGATTCTGAAGTGGATCTAGTTTGTGAAATAATTCAAACACGAGGAGAAAAAGAAGGTATTTATTGGTTAATGCGTTATCTCGTTGGAGCTGCAACAAGTTATGCTCATTCCAGGATATTATCTTTTGCAAACAGTGGTTCGGAAATAGTAAGAGAAGAGGTGTGTTCTGCTATAGCAAGAGTCAATGAGAATAAAAGAGTTGACTTGCTCTTGAATCTTCTGAATTCACAATGGACTAAACAGGTTTCTTTTGCAGCAGAACAGCTCGGGA
>JAVCCS010000066.1 GCA_030765365.1 Candidatus Theseobacter exili | reverse complement strand
CTTATCATAAAGTAGGTGAAAAGATTATGTTGGACAAAACATTAAATATAACCATTAACAAGGTCCAAAGAAATTGGGTTCCAAGTAAAGAAATGTATGCGCCGGCACTTGCTGGAAAGGAATATATTGTAATGAGCATCACAATGATAAATGATGGCAAATACCCGGCATCAATTAACGCAGGCGATTTCTATTTGATGGATTCAGGAAAGAAAAAGTATCCTGAAGGAGGAGCACCTATGCGTCATAATAGATTTTTGCATCAGCTCATAACCTCTCATGATAAGATTCTCAAGAATCTTGCGTTTGTTGTCCCGGCAGGAAAAACAAACCTGAAACTTGTATACAAAAGAGATAATGCAAAGAACAAGACTATAAAAGTATATATTGTTGATTTGTAAAAGATTGCTAGGATTTTGTTGCAGGTTGAGCTTTGCGTTGCGCATTCATATGAGACGAGCATAGAAGCTAATGTATTTGTAATGGCTTCAGCTATTTGTATATCAATTAAAGTGAATTATTTTATTTCTGTTATATTTGGGTTTTTGAAACCAAAACCATATTGTTACACCTAATAGAACGGGTTGTTAATAAAAAAATCACAGATTATGTAAAGAAAAAGGATAATTCTGAAAGCAGAAAGGGCCTGTATGAATCAGGGAGAAGTCGATAATAATTCTAATGATAAGGAAGGTTTCAAAACTATATTTGTCAAAAAAAAGAAAAAGGATTGTAAAAAGAAGAAAGCAGCTTGTATTGTTTTGATTTACGGGAAACCTCTTGGAAAAGTGTATTCACTTGAAAATGATGATATCACGATAGGTAGAGGCGAAGATTCGGATATTGTGATTGATGATCCGGCTATTTCCCGGATTCACGCAACAATTCATATGGATGATGAAAACGTAGCTATTATTGACCAGCAAAGCTCAAACGGAACATATGTAAATGACCAAAAAGAGAAACATATACAACTCCATGATGGTGATCTGATTGCATTGGGGCAAAGCATACTAAAATTTATTGTTCATGATGATATTGAAAATGCATATCATGACGCGATTTTTCAAATGGCATCAAAAGATGGATTAACGGGAGTTTATACAAACAGACATTTTATGGAAATCATGAAAATGTCTGTTTCAAGATCGAAAAGACATCAGAGAAGCTTATCAGTTCTTATGCTTGATTTAGATCTTTTTAAAAATATAAATGATACATATGGACACCAGGCAGGCGATTATGTTCTTAAAGAAACAGCATCAATAGTAATAAAGAATCTTCGTGAAGAGGATCTCTTTGCGCGTTATGGCGGTGAAGAATTCATTTTATTATTACCAGATACTATTTTGAATAATGCAATATTGGTTGCTGAAAAAATCCGCAGAATTATTGATCTAAATCAATATATCTATAATGGAAAAGAAATGGAAGTAACAGTTAGCATAGGTGTTGCCAGCCTGGAGCAAAAAGACAACTCTTCTAAACTGATTGAAAGAGCTGACAAAGCACTTTATTTAGCAAAAAACAATGGACGCAATCGTTGTGAATGCGAACGATAAATAGTGCTGGTTCAAAAAGCCTTTGTAATTTCCAGTAGTTTGTAAGTGAGTTTTCCTGAAGGTGTTTGGACTACGCAAGTATCTCCTGTGACTTTCCCGATCAGGCATTTTGCAATTGGAGAAAGATAACTGATTATTCCTTTTTCAACGTCAGAGTCATCGGGGCCTAGAATTGTATAGGGAACCTTTTTGTTTTGTTCAATATCTTCAAGAATGACTGAAACGCCCAGAGTAACCCTGTCTCCGGGAATATTTAACTCTTCAATGAAATTTGTTCCGTCGAGCTTCTGGGTAATATTAAAAATTTCTTTGCTAAGTAATTCTTGCTTGGCTTTTGCAGCATCATATTCTGCATTTTCAGATAAATCACCGTGTTCAGCAGCTACAGATATTTCTCTGGTAACAGCAGGTTTTTCTGTATTTATTAGATGTTTAAGGCGCTTGTGTAAGCGATTATGTGTTTTGTGAGTCATGTAATTGGGCATTTATTTCTCCTCCTTCTTGAATCTGATTGGGTTGTAATAGATCTAAATCATTTGCAAGTTTTTTTTCAATTTCTTGAAAATCATCGATTTCAAGAGCGCTTTTACATCCTTGAACGATCATATCGCAACCATAAAGAACTGTCTTGAAAATGTTGCTGTTTTTTCTATTCTGCTCTTCAATATCTGTCATTAGATTTTCTAAAGATGAAATGCGATGTTCAATATGTATGTTGAATTCATCAAAATCCTCTTTATATTTATTCATAAGAATGTTTAAATTTAGCATTTCATCATTGGCGGGTTTTTTGTGGAATGCAAAAAAATAGATTCCTATACCACAAACAAGCAAAGAATTTATTATTGAAATTATTAAAGAAACTGAATTGGAAATATCCATAATATTAGCACCTCCAGAAGCTTTTTGAATTCAAGTTAGATTTAACACGGTAATTCTAATGATAATACAGCAGTGACATGACTTGGTAAACCCAAAAAGTCCGGCAAATCAATTGACCTTGGGACTGTTCAACTTTAAAATAACTCTAATTGTGTATTTAGACATCTAAATTATATTCATATAACATAAGGTTGCAATATGATTAATTGTTCAACTATCAATTTTGTACATTTTTCCGATATTCATCTTGGTTCTTCTTTTAGGTTCTTGAATGAAAAAGCCGAACAGCACAGGGGTGATCTTAGAAGGGTTTTAACAAATATTGTTGATATGATATTAAACAATGCGTCAGCTGTTCAAATTGCTTTTTTAACTGGAGATTTGTTTGATAAACATAACCCCGAACTTGGAGATAGAGCACATGCTTTTAGTGAAATTGAACGGCTGGCTGAATCCGGAATAAGAGTATATGTGCTTCCAGGAACGCACGATTCTATCTCTTATCCTTCTTCTGTGTGGAATCTGAATTGCCCAAAGGATGTTCATATAATTAGAAGGTCGGATTTCGGAATTGTAGATAAATTTGAAATGAAAGGAAATCATGTTGAAGTGTTTTCTATGGTTTGGAATCCGCTTTGCCCGGTTATTGATTTTCCTGATATCAAAAGATCAAACGAAAAAGGAATTTCCTTTGGGATGCTGCATGCATCATGGATTCCAGGTGCAAAATGGGATGTCAAACCTAGAGAAATCGTGTTGAATCCTGACAAAGTTGATAAATTTGATCTTGACTATTTGGCGCTTGGACATTTTCACAATTTCAGTCAATACAAAATCGGCAAAACTGTAGTCGCTTATCCCGGCACTCCTGAAGGATTAAAATTCGATGAGACGGGAGATAGATATGTTATTTTTGGCCAAGTATCTCTTGAAAAAGGAGTTGTGTTAGAAAAAAGACCTGTGAATATTCGGGAAATGAGAAAAATAGATATCGATCTTTCTAAAACAGGGATTGATTCACATGAAGAGCTGGAAAACAGAATAAGAAGGCAATCCGGTAAAGATGTAATTGCGAAAGTCATAATTAAGGGAAGATCGTTTGAAGGCTATAATCAGGAAATACTAAAAGAATCTTTGAAGAACAATTTTTTCTTTTTAGAGATAGAGGACAGATCCACAGTAGAAAATGGCGAATGGCTGGGTGTGATCGCAAAAGAAAACACGGTTAGAGGTTTATTTGTAAATAAATTGCTAAATATTCTTGAATCTGATCCTGATAACGAAATTGCTCAAGAAGCTTTGAAAATTGGAATGGATTTATTCCAAAAAACTTAGTGAAAAGATGTATGCGTAAATTTAGGAGTTAGTTAGTGATAATTGAAGAGTTAAGTATTGTTGGACTAGGACAGTTCTCAGAAAAACTAAATATTTCTTTCAATAAAGGATTAAACTTGATTCTGGGAAATAATGAATCCGGTAAAAGCACTTTTGCTAAAAGCAATCTTTTTTATTTTGTTTGGCATGGTTTCAACAAGTGAAAAGATCAAGAACAAATCATGGAATTGCAGCAAGGATTATTATGGTGAAATTGGTGTATGGTCATATGGGAAAAATATAAAAATAAAAAGAAACTTTGAAACAGATGAAGTACTCATTCAAGACATAACTGAGAAGAGGCCTCGAAATATTTTTCATGGGAAGGCATCATTAAAAGGATATTCTGATGAATCTCATATTTATAGAGAATTTCTTGTGAAAACTTTAGGTACTGCGGATTCAGATGTATTCAGAAATACTACTTGTGTATTCCAGATGGAAATTAAAATAAAGGATAATAGATTAACGGATGAATTGCGTAAAATTCTAACAGGTGCTTCTTCAATGGATTATATAGGGATAGAACAAAAAATGATTTCAGATCTTGAGGAACTAACTACAAAATCTGTTCTGTTTAAAAGGCCTAAGAAGATAGAAAGACTGATTGAAAAACTTGAAACTAAGATTAAAAATAATGAAGAAGAGTTAAAGGAAACAGAGAATCAAAATAAAGAAATGTTTAAAATCCGCGAAAGTGTTGAGGAAAAGAAAGTGCAGCAAATAGAAATTCAGGAAGTTTATAAATCTCGGGATGATTTATATAAAAAACTGCTTCACTTACTGGACCTTATTGCAGAGGAACGAAATTTAAAGAATGCTGTTGCAAATATAGAAAAAACTCTTAGTAGATCGGAAAACATTGTGTGCGAAGTAGATTGTATGGAAAAGATAATAGAAACTGATTATAGAGAAATTGCAATGCTTCCTGATGATTTTGAAATAAGAATTAAACTTGCCCTTCAAATTCAGAATGAATTGATGAGTCTGGAGGAAGAACTTGAAAAACGGAAAATTAATTCAAGACCATGGTGGTCTTTTTCAATGTCCTTTTTCATAATATTTTTAATATTAGCGGGGATTTTAGCCTTTGCTGTGGCAAAGCATTTTATAATTTCCGAGGTTGCAAAAGACATATTAAGAGGTTTTGGGGTTTTGGCGGGGTTCTGTTCGTTGTTAATATTAACAAAAGCATATTTGAAAAATCGAGAGAAAAATCGCTATTCTGAATATATAAGTTTGAAATTTAAAAAATTACAGGAAAAGTTAAAGGAAGCTTATCTGACTGCAGGGATTGCATTCAATTCTCAGAGTTCAGAAGATATTCTGGGACAGTGGAAAAAATTCAAAGAGATAAAAAATAATATTGAAATAAATATAAAAGCTCTAGATATGATTAAGGATAGTAATATCCATGATCAATATCAATCAGTATTTCTTGATTTGAAGTTGTGCAGAGAAAGGATTGATGAACTATTAGCAAACAATGAGTTTTTAGTTGCATATAAAGATGTTCCATTAGATAGGACAACAATTGAACTAAGTAGTTTGTCACGGCATTTGAATAAGATTAAGAAAGATGGGGATCTTATTGAATCCGAAATTCAGAAATTAGAAATGAAACAAAGGCAGTTGATTCCCACATGCAAAAATTCGCAAACATATGTCGAGGATATTGAGTACGATAATCTGCTTTTAGAAAGATATAGAAAAAGACAAGGTGCACTTGAACTGGCAATTATAACTTTGCGGGAAAGCAGGATTAAACTCGAAAAGGATTATGGAAAGAGTATTGAAAATAATTTAGGAAAGGCATTTGCAGGGTTTACAGAAAATCGTTATATCAATGTTGAGTTTTCAAAAAATAGTGAAATTCGAGTTCTTCCGAGTAATTATGATAAATCTGTGTCGCCTGAAATGTTAAGCTGTGGTGCTCAAGATCAACTATATCTGCTTTTGCGTTCATCTCTTTCTGAAAGACTTTCGAAAGGATCCGAGACTGCTGTTCCAATGTTTTTTGATGATGTATTAGTCAATTTCGACCTGGAAAGGCACAGGAAAGCTATGGAATATATTCAGTCGTTGTCAAGAAATCATCAGATATTTTATTTTACACACGATCGCGAAAGAATGAAAGGACTGGATTCCGTTCTGGATTTAAATAGAACTTGACGGGCTTTTGCCCAGATGTCGTGGTCAAGCAAAAGGCAAATTGTGATGATTTTAAATCTGGACGACGAAAATACGTCAAGTATGTCGAAGTGTTTTTGCTTCAGCGATCTTTAAGATCGCATGAAGGCCAGAAGGGCTGGGGAAACTATGTCGTAGCAGCTATGAAGGCTTGCAATATTTTGATATTAGGTTATTTGATGGATTATTATACAATCTCAGTGGATTAACTAAAATAGCGCTTACAAGTGCCATTTGCCCTTTGTGGAACACGACAATTTTAATTTATACTTTGTTGCACTCGTTTGCATTGTCATTTCGAATCGGTGCGTGCACTTGTGCGATTTGTCTAAAGCTTACAACTGACAATAACGCGGCTCAATAGAATAGAGCAACAGTTTGTTGATGAATAGAAAGAGGTGATTGATGAAAAATGCAGGGTTCTTTCAAAAATTGAAGGTTTTCTCTGAAAGGCTTAACTCAGAAGGAGGTGAAGGTGTTTACCTGATTGAGGGAACGGATGAATTACTTAGGAAGGAAGCTGTTCATTATCTTCTGAATTCGTATTTAACAGAGGATCAAAAGGAATTTGGTTTTGAAAATGTTGACATGAAAGAGATAACACCGCATGAATTAGCTGGTATTCTTAGAAGTCCGACTCTTTTTGGAGATAAAAGATTTATATGGCTTAAAAACTTTCTTGATACAAAGGATTATGCGAATATTCTTTCTGAGACTGTTTCAGAGGGAACAAGAGTAATAGTCACAAACGATAAGTTAGATAGAAGAAAGAGCTTGTTTTTGCAGCTGTCAAAGTTGGGAAGAGTTTTTGAATTACAAGCTAAAGATGATAAATATGGGAAGAAAGATGCTGCGCTTGTAGAAATGATACAATCAATTTGTGAACGTGCTGGCAAAAGGATTGATAGTAGGACTTGTCATTCTCTTCTTGAAAAGATAGGATCCCATACTGGATTTCTTGAGCTTGAGGTTGAGAAATTGATTTGTTTTATTGGGAATTGTCAGGATATGATTTCTCTGAAAGATGTTGATATGATTTCATCTAGTGTTCAGCCGGATACTCCCGGCTATATTCTTGCAGATAATGTTGCAGATAGAGACATTTGCATGTCCCTGACAACAGTTAGAGAGATTTTTCTCAGAAATGAAGAGCCTTTAGGTATACTCGCAGGATTGTTAAATAGATTCAGGTTGTTATTACAAGGAAAAGACTTGTTATTGTTAGATTTTTTTTCTTCAAAGAATCTTCCGCAAAATTATAGTCCCTTTGCGATGACGCGGTTTCTTGGAGATGTTCCAAATGACATAAGTGAAATTTTGCCAAAGGAACCTAGAATAAATATTCTTAAACAGCATATATACAGGATATTTATAATTTTAAACCAATGTTCAAATTTTTCGAGAACGGAACTTCTGAATGGTTTTGAGGAAATTGTAGAAATGTTCTACAAATTTGTAACTACACAAGTTGATGAAAAAATAGAAATTGAAAGACTAATTATGAGTCTTTGCGGGATAAAAGAAAATGCCTGATAAAATTAAATTGCGCAATCGCAATTTGAAAGAAAGAGCCGTTGAGAATATAGACTATATACTTGATATTGCAGTTTACACTGCGATTCCTTGTATTGTTTTTTCTCGAGCTTTTGTAGAGATGTGTGTTGCTGTGATATGTGTTTCCTGGTTTCTTAAAATGCTTATTTTAAAAGATATAAGTTTCATGAGGAATTGGCTGTTTTGGCCTGCTGTTTTATATGTAGTTATGAACATATTGTCTTCTGTCAGGTCCGTCTTCTTGGTGTCAACAATAAGAGAGTTATTAAGTGTAGTGGAATATGTGATGTTTTTCTTTGCTGTTATTGAAAGATTTAAAACAAAGGAAAAAATCAGAAAAGCCTTTATGGTTTTTGCCGTTACATTTTTAGTTATTATTATAGATGGTTACTTTCAGTTTTGTATTAGGATGGATTTTTTACGGCTAAAAACATTAGGGGATATCCTAGGTTCGCCAAGGGTTACAGCATCGTTTAGCCATCCTAATAGCTTGGGTGCGTTCTTGACAGCAGGTTTTATGCTCAATCTTGGCGTGTTATTTGAAAGAAATAAAAAGATAATAAGCATTACTAACGCGGTATTGTTTTTGTTGCTGATATCTTCTTTTTATTTGCTTATTCTAACATATTCGAGAGGGGCATGGTTGGGTTTTGCATCAGGAATATTAGTCTTTGCTTTGTTTCGTGATTGGCGTCTTTTATTAGTTTTGTGTGTTTTGATAATTGTTTCATGTTTTATTTTGCCTGATTCTGTTGCTGATAGGTTTAAATCTTTTGTTTTACTTAATGATGGAAGTGTCATTGAAAGAATTGAATCATGGAAATATGCAACTCAAATGATTGCAAAACATCCTTTTTTGGGATCCGGGCTGAAATCCTTCAGCCTGCAATACGGAAGAGGATACACACATAACTGCTATCTTCAAATGGCTGTTGAAACAGGCATTTGCGGAGTGTTGAGCTTTTTGGTGATTCTTTTTCATTTTGTAATAAAAGGAATTATAAGATATGTGAAAATTAGAAGAGAGGCCAATTCGTCAGTGCTTTTGGGGCTGATTGCATGTGTTATAGCATTTATGGTGCAAAGTTTTGTTGATAACAATTATTATTCTATTCCATTGGCTGTTGGTTTTTGGTTTTTGCTTGGAATTGGCATTAGATTGATTGATGAAAGAAGCAATTTTGATAAAGTGGAATAAAACTTCAGATATTAAAGATATGTCATTAAGTTTTTTTTAGTAAATTGCTTTTTAAAAAGTATTCTATCATTGACGCAGCTGTAACAACGGCTACGATAACGCCCAAAAGTATTGTTAGTGGTTTAAAAGGCGGTGGGGAATCAAAAAAAGGAAGATCTTTGCTTGAAAAAAACAAGTCGAGGCATCTTAAAACACCTAGATAAAAGACTAAAAGATATTGACATAGTGCTTTCCATTTTCCGAGTTTGCTGACTTCGATTTCTGTGCCGTCTTTTAAAGAAAAGATTCTAAGTTCTGTTACAGCTAGCTCGCGCACAACAATGATTAGCAATATCCATGCAGGAAAATAATCTATTTGAACAAAAAAAAGCAAAGCCGCAATAACGAATATCTTATCAGCGACTGGATCAAGAAGTTTCCCGAATAACGTAACTTTTCCGTACTTGCGAGCAAGGTATCCATCAAAAAAATCAGTTATACCGATTAAAAATGCAAGAATAAATCCAAAGAAAAATGGAATAAATTCTGATTG
>JAVCCS010000204.1 GCA_030765365.1 Candidatus Theseobacter exili | reverse complement strand
GTACTGGATTATTTGGAAAATCTTCACTTTACAGACGAAGACCTTGCATATTTAAAAACTTAGCCTGAATTTGAAAAAGATTTTATTTCATACCTGAAATCTTGGAAATTTACCGGAAATGTCTGGGCTATGCCAGAAGGAACGTTGTCCTTCCCTAACGAACCCATTCTGAGAATTGAAGGCCCCATTATTCAAACTCAATTACTTGAAACGTTTGTCCTGAATGCCATGAATTACCCAACTCTTATTGCATCAAAAACAGCAAGGATATGCATTGCTGCAGAAGGGGATCCTGTTCTGGAGTTTGGTCTCAGAAGAGCCCAAGGACCAGACGGGGGGATTATCGGTGCCAGAGCAGCATATATCGGGGGCTGCACAGGGACAAGCAACGTAATGGCCGGAAAAATGTTTAACATCCCGGTTAAAGGAACTCATGCCCATTCCTGGGTTATGAGTTTCCCATCCGAAGTTGAAGCATTTCGTGCCTATGCAAAAGTATATCCTGATAACTGCGTTTTTCTGGCCGATACCTATGATACTCTAAAAAGCGGGGTGCCTAACGCAATAAAGGTTTTTAATGAACTTAAGGAAAACGGTCACAATGTCAGAGCAGCTATCAGAATGGATTCTGGAGATCTGGCCAGGCTTTCGAAAGCAGCGCACAAAATGTTTAAGGAAGCAGGATTTCCGGATCCTTTAATTGTTGGATCTAACGAATTAAGCGAAGAATTGATTGCTGCTATGAAAATGCAAGGGGCTAAAATAAATGTCTGGGGAGTGGGAACTCATTTAATTACCTCTCAGGATTGCCCTTCTTTAGGAGGTGTATATAAACTGGTTTCTGTAGAAAAGCAGGGCCAATGGGTTCCTCGAATCAAAATCTCGAGCAACCTTGAAAAAGCAACGGATCCCGGAAGAAAAAAAGTACTTCGTTATTACAACAGTTCCGGACATCCAATGGGAGATGTTCTCTACCTTAATGATGAAAATACTCCTGATTTTGAAGGTGATATTAAGGCTGTACATCGGCGGCATCTTTACCATTCAGAAACATTATCCGGTGCAATTAGAGAAGAATCTTTGCTTATTAAAATGATGAAATCAGGTCACAGGCTCTATCCAGCTCCGGCTCTTAAAGATATAAGGAGGAATGTTCAGCAGAAAATTTCACAGTTACCCGAAGAAATGAAGCGCCTGGTAAACCCGGAAATATACACTGTTGTTCTCTCCCCTTCCCTTGCAAAGCTGAAAAGGGATCTTCTCAATAAGGAAAACAGCATCGGTTAACTTTCAAAAATAGAACTTTCATTTATCCCTAAATACATTACAATATACCCATCTAAAGTGAATTGGTTAAACTAAAAAGGAGAAAACCATGAAGCAAATTGCAGCAGTTATTCTCGGTTTACTGGTTATTGCCGGTACATCTTATGGCGCCGACATGACCAAAGTGATTGATCGTGCAGCTACGATCATCGAAGAATTTCAGCAAATCCCTGAAGAAAGCATTCCTGTCGATGTACTCAACAAAGCAAGAGGCCTTGCCATTATGAATGTAGGCAAAGCCGGATTTATCTTGAGTGCACGCGGTGGAAACGGAATTCTCATCGCACGCTTATCTGACGGCAGTTGGTCAGCACCGTCAGCCATTGGAACAGGCGGGGGAGGTTTTGGTTTTCAGATTGGTGCTGAAATGACAGATTTCGTTATTGTTCTGAACAGCGAAAAAGCAGTAAATTCCTTCGGCAGCGCCCAAGGCGGAACAGTAACCTTAGGTGCAGATATGAGTGTTGCGGCAGGACCTGTAGGTAGAAATGCAGAAGTCGGTGTCACACCTTCTGCTGCTATATACAGTTACAGCCGTAGTAAAGGATTGTTTGCCGGGGTTTCTCTTGAAGGAACTGTAATTACTGAAATGAAGAAAACAAATGCTGCATTCTATGGCAAACCTGTAACAGCCAATGAAATTCTAAGCGGCTCTGTTCCAAAACCCGTAGCTGCAGAAGCTCTTTATACAGCTCTTCAGCCTTATACAGTTGCTCTTCCGATTCTCGAAGGAAAAACCGTAAAAGCAAAAGTTGTAGAAGCAGCTCCAGTTGTAAAAGCAGCACCGGTTGAAAAAACAGAATAATTACAATTTAAATATTATTTAAAAAACGCCGGGGCGAAACGCTTCGGCGTTTTTTTGAAGACTGTTTCTTTTATGAAAAAAAATGATTTTCAAATTCTAAACAATTTACTCAACTCAGAACCTGCCTTCAGGCGAAAGCAAGTTTTTCAAGCACTTTTCAATTGTCAAAAAAACGACTGGAAACAGGTAACAAACATATCGAAACAACTACGAAAAAATCTGACTGAGCAATATGGTTGGTTAAACGTAGAACTGTCAGAACTGCTGGAGGACCCTCAAGAACAAACATATAAAGTTGTATTAAAGCTTAGTGATGGCCTTTTAGTAGAAAGTGCTTTGATGCTAAATAACAAAGGAAACTATACGGCATGCTTATCTTCTCAAATAGGTTGCTCAATTAAATGTATTTTTTGTGCAAGCGGAAAACACGGATTAAAGAGAAACTTAACAGACAGAGAAATAGTAGATCAATTTTTGTTCTGGAACCATTTCATCTATAAAAAAAATCCTGAAAAAACTGTTAGCAATATTGTTTTTATGGGAATGGGAGATCCTTTATTAAATTATAATGGCGTTTGTAATGCGGTGAACACAATAATTTCGCATACAACACTTGGGCCTCATAATATAACTGTCTCAACAATCGGACTAAAACAACCAATGGAAAAACTCTTATCCGATCCATTATGGCCTAAGGTCCGATTTGCTGTGTCTTTACACAGCGCTATAGATAGCGTTAGACAAAAACTAGTCCCAACAATTAAAGATCATGCTTCCTTCCTTCTTTTCCTTAAGAAATGGTCAAAAGAATATTTTAAACGCTTTAACCATCGTCAACAAAGACTCTGTTACGAATGTGTGTTACTAAAAGGCATTAACGATGATTCAAAAAACGCTCAAGCATTGCTTGAGTTCTGCAAAGAGGTCTATGATATACGATTGCGTGTTAACCTAATTCCTTTTAATACAACAGATGATCAACTTATATCTCCTTCAAGAAAAACTATTGAAGCATTCCAAAACACACTTAGAAACGGAGGTATTCACTGTTTTATCCGAAAATCAAAAGGACAAAATATCCAGGCAGCCTGTGGCCAGTTAGTTTCCAGCAAACAAAAAAACCTATAAAAACGTTATCCAGCGTCCTTCACTCTAACCCAAAAATTAGCTGAAGTTGTCTTTTTACCGTCAGAAACATCTATTTTAATGTTATAAACCCCTGACTGATCGTATTTAGGTCTCCATCGAAAAATGCCGGACGATGGAAGAACAGCAGCACCTGCTGGAAGATCAACACCTTTAAAAGAAAGAACATCTCCATTAGGATCAGATGCATTAATTGAAAAAACAAGAAAATCTCCTTCAGAAATCTGTTTTGTTGATATTGCTTCTATTTCCGGGGCAAGATTTCTTGCATATCGTGCGGTTGCATTATTGCTATATCGTGGCGCAGCCCATTCTACTAACCGGGAATCTCCCCTAGTTTTTAAAACATATATGTTTATAAAAGTATGCGAATCACAATAATATTCTCCATAAACAGAGTATTTAGCTGTAACAATAATTTCTGATTTACTATCTCCGTTGATATCAGCTATAACCGGATAAGAAAATTTTTCAGTTTCAGATTCAAGAAGAACAACATTGCGCCATATTTTCCCTGTTTTCAACAAGGCCCATACTTTATAAACTGAATCGTATTTTTTCTTCTCAAAGTTATAAAGGCTCTTCTCCCCACTCATTATTAAATCAGGGATACCATCATCATTACAATCTCCCGCAAGAAGAATTGTATAATGGAAAGCACCTTTGTCAAATTCATCACCAAGGATATCTTTCATTAACACTTCTTCTTTTAAAGAACCATCAGCTGCATAAATTGCAAGTGAATCCTGGTATAAACAAACCACTTCTGGGTCAGAATCACCATCCATATCTGCCAGAACTAAAGCTCTAAGATAGTCAGCCTTTTCAATCTTCCAAAAATTAACCCCATTAGATTTATATACACTAACAAAAGATTTTTTTGCTTTTTCTAAATTATATCCTAATACAATTTCATCAGACTCATTTCCATCAAGATCACCTGTGAAAAAATTGTAATAGGAAGTTGAAAGATTTGCACTGCCCTCATAAATAAATTTTTTCCATATTATTTTAGCAGTGCCTTCTTCAAGCTTAAACATTTCTAAGCCAAAGGCAGAGGGTGCACTATCATTAGTTTTCTTTGTTAACAACACTATTCCCGTTTTTATTTGCTCAGAATCAGAATACCTACAAATACTGTATGTATTAATATAATCATTATCAGGCGTAATAGAAAACAGCTTTTCCCCAAAACAATCAAAAGCCAATAATTGATGCTTACCATTAGAATTTTCAAAAGGAACAAGAATCTCATCCTTATCATCCTGGTTTATATCACAAGAACTAATAGGTCTAAAATCAAGGACTAAGCCCTCTGTATAAATAGAAGATAAATAATCTAAATTATTTTCAGTAAGATTTCTAAATCTAGGAAACCCGTTTAATTCTGAGGGAAAAAGAAAAGTCTTTGATCCTTCCTTGTTCATTACAACACCATTTAAAGCCCCGGAACCCTCTTTTGAACCAGCTAAGAATGCATCGACAATCTCTCCGCTGTGATTATAAACAAATAATTTGGGATGGGTATATGAGTAAGATGGAATCCAGTTTTTATACGAAGTGGAACCCAAATAATTAAAAGGCACTAATATTTCTTTTTTATTATCTCCATTAACATCAAGTACTGTTGTATAAGAAAGGCTTCCTGATTGAACTTGATCAGGTTTTTGAGGCCAACCTTTCAGTATATACTTATTAACTCTTAACAATCTTGATACCTCTTCAACTGTTTCTCCATAATCAGCAACAAGCTTTATTACAATAGGTTTTTTTGGGTCAAGTTTAATTTTCTCAAGATCCACTATACCTAAAAGATCATACTCGTTTTCCGTTCCATCATACCCAATATATACAGTCTCAAACGTATCTGGTTCTATACCGATACCAACCATTAACTTATAGAACTTCAGTTTTTCTTTATAAACTCGCCCCAGAACCTTAATCTTACTTTTTAAACCACATGTTTCACCGGGATAGGGTGTCATCAAGTTTGCTTTTTTAACGCTAAAACGAGCTCGTTTTTCATAAAACTTTTGAATCGAGCCAGGAACAGCTAATCGAACACGTACGCTGTAAACGGCATCTTTAAGACTAGTATCGATTTTAGCTTTTACAATATTACTATCTTCCATCTTCTCATAGCTTAAAGGAATCCAACTTTCAGGCATATCCCCAACACCATATTCTAAAATCAGGGAATCTGGAGAAAAAGTCATAGACGTAAAAGAAACTTCAATAGCAATATCACCATCAATATTTTCCTGATCTGTAGTAGTCGGTTTACCCTTAGATAACAGTTTAATCGTCAGCTCAGGAATATCACTTTGCTCAAGTAAGAATTCTATAGCTTTTTTAGCATTTACTTTCCCGTATCCTGAAGCATTATCAAATCCTTCCTTATATTCAAAAGTATCTTCATTAAAACCTTTAAGATCATCACAGGAAACTCTTAATATTTGGCGCACCTGCTCGTGTGTAAGAGCAGGATTTAAACCGTAAAGAAGAGCGGCAATACCAGAGACATATGGTGCTGAAAAAGATGTTCCACCTCCAGTTCCATACAGTTTCTTTTCATCAATTACACTTGGAAACGGTGAAACAGGATTATATAGTGAGGTTACGCCCGCCCCAGTCGCTAAACAATCTATCAATCCAAAATTAGAATTATAACCTTTAGTGTAATGTCCTGAAGAAGCAGTAGAACCATTACCTACAGAGATAACCTTTGAAGAATTATTAGGATAATATAAATTAATATCAGTACCATCATTCCCCGAAGCAAATATAAGCGTACAACCTTTTTGAAGGGCATAATTTATTGCGCTATTTAGAGAAACGTTATATCCGGCACCTCGCCAGCTACAATTAATTACTTTAGCACCATTTTTAGCAGCGTAAACAATAGCATTCTGTGAATAAAAATCTGCTTTTTTGTGGTCTAAAAACATTATTTTTGATTCAGGAGCAACACCAATAATACCCTCACTGTTATTTCCTTTAGCTGCAATAATACCGGCAACAAAGGTACCATGAGAACTTGTTAGCCCAGGCTCAACAGGCCAATTCACATCATCTATATAACCATTATCATCATCATCAATACCATTTTCTGGAATTTCATCGCTATTTACCCAAACCTGTCCGTCTAAATCGGGATGATTCGGATAAAAACCATTGTCAACAACGGCAACAACAACAGGATCGTTAGTAATATTAGCATTGTCATAAAAAAGTTTCCAAGCAGCATCAGCTTCAATGTCTTTTAATCCTTTACTGTGCTTTCCCCATTCTTTTATATATGTATCGTTCGGAAGGTCTTCAGGAAAAACAGTTTCTTCAGAAATATAAATGGGCTCAACATAATCAAAATATGGATACATCTTTAATTGAGTAATTATTGTATCTATCTTGTTTTTTTCAGAAAAAGAAAAAAGAAAAGTCCGTCTCAAATCATCTTCAATCTCAGCAATTTTGTTCAAGTTTGCCGATTGTTTAGCGCTTGTACCTCTTGGGATAACTTTTTTTTGAGCGTTTCTATAGGTAAAGTCCGGATACATATATCGGACACGTATATTATGTTGTCTTAAAAACTGCTGGAAGGATCGATCATGATTCAATAGATCCGGGTCAACCTCTAAAGCTGTTTTAAACTCAGCAGAAACGTGTGCGACACAAACGTTCTTTTGAACAGCAGGATCAGCAAACGTATTATTTATTTGTGAAAAAACAAGCATAAATAATAATAAAGACAATCGATTTATAAGGATTCTTTTCAATTTAATCATTAGTCTTCTCCCTTATTTTAGTTTCTCAGTATTAACG
>JAVCCS010000282.1 GCA_030765365.1 Candidatus Theseobacter exili | reverse complement strand
TACCTTGTGCCAAAGAATTAGATCAGGAAACCTCCGGGGGTAGTTTTTCATCAGCAAAGGCAACGTAAAAATATACAGTTCCGCCAGGCAGGGCTATCTGAATAGCCAATGCCCTGTTGCCTTCAGATGAAACCCTTGAAATTATTAGACGCTTCAGGAACTCAGAAAATAACGATTTTCCCTCCCGGGCCATTCTTCCGGCATCAGCTGTAGGAATATTTTCCATTTCAAAACGTTCAAGCAAACGTTCGTAATATAAACCCGGAAGTTGTTTCTGAGCAATGGCAACCTGCATTGCCACATCTTCAAATGATCTTGATTCCCATGCCTCCAAAATGGTATAAAGCAACATCGCTTTCTCTTCAAGAATATATCTTAAGTCCTCTTCAACAAGACCTTTAAAAGCAGAGCGCACTTCCGGAGCCAGTGTATTTTTTTGTGTAAGAAACTCCTCTAATGGTGTTTTATCGTTTGATAAAACATTAATATAAATATCTTTGTCTTTCAGGACTTCTGAATTTGTATTGGTTTTAGGCATAATAACGGCATAAGAAATATTGCTTTTTTTCAAATGCTCCAGAATGCCTCTTGTATGGAAACCGCCTGCAACCAAAACTGCTTTGTCAGCTTTAGTCCGGTTCATAGATTCAAGAAGATTATCCGCAAGAGCTTTGTCACGTTCTTTTGCTGTTTTATAAAACTCAAGGCTCCTGTCTTTGAACATATCCAAATCCGAGAAGTCTTCCGAATCTATTTCTAAAAGTTCACAAACTGAGATTAAGGACATGTCCTTAAATTCTGAATTTAATAGGTTTACATCATGCCTTGACGCTTTAAGACTGAACAATTTTTTTACAACATCTAAATACCAATACGCCTTTTCAAGTTTTTTCTGGGAAGGTGTTTCAAGATACGCTTCCCTTGTTTCAAGTAAAATATCCTGTGTCTGGGAACGAAGTTTATCCAAATCAATACGGTCAAAAATATCTGCCAGCTCAACATAACTGACAAGCTGATCAAAATCCTGAACACTCGTTGTTGACTGCCTTGCATATCTTGTTAGTTCCTTGTAGTAATCGGCGGCAGCTATCTTCTGAATACGAAAAGCCAAACTCAAGCGCAACAGTTTCCGGATTTCATTTTCTCCAAGAACATTCTGCAGATTCCTGACAAGAGATTCAGCCTGTTCTGCTGCCAATTTCGTATCAATCGAGGCTGAAAGCTCACGGGCTTTTATGAACTCCCTAACTTCATTGTATGAATGGAGGTTAATTGAAGCAGTTTCATCAGCCTGACTAACGAGTTCCTTTAAAAACTGGCCAATTGAAATTTTCTGTTTATCAAGTTTTTCAGATAAAATACCCAGTTCCAAAACATTTCCAGGAAAAATCTCCTCCATACGTTTGCTTAAGACATTATCAATACGTCCTAAAGCATCAAGGTAAATATTCTGCTGTTTAAAAAGGGTTAGGAACTGGCTTCTGTTCTCACGATACAAAGCAGGCGTTTCAATGCCTGTTAAACGAACGCCCTCAATGCCTGAAGCAGCAAAAGTTTCCGCTGCGGTCAGTTCTCCAGACTTTAGGAACCTGTCAAGAATTGCATTTCTAATATTCTTTTTTTGAATCACGGCAAGAGCAGTAGGATCCACAATACCGGATGCACCTTCCAGACCAATAACAGTGAAGGGAACAGTATCATGAATAAGGCGCATGATCTGTACAAGATTTTTCTGCGCACTATAATCACAATGAATATCTTCAAGACAAATAACAAATTTGTCTGAAGCTCCTTTTGAAACAGCTTTTACCAATCCCAAATGAGAAGGGATTTTAAGATCAGGCAAAGAACTGGCTGCTTGATTGCCAGAATGATACTTTATCGGAAGGGAAAAACCGCTTAGCTGGAAAAAAACAAGGTTCAGACATACAAAAAGCGATACTGTACGCAACATCCCTTTTGCTCTTCTGCTTTTTACAGAGAACATATTACCTCCATTGACATTTATTTATACATAACATTAATACCATAATAAGTGCAGATTGTCAAACCTGTCCATGAATGGACTCTTAGGTTTTCATAACAACTATCTTAGAGAGTTGTTACCCGAAGGGCGAGCAACACGACGTTGCTCGTAACTAAACGCCAAAACACAACCCATCACAATAACTCGCACAAAGATACCAAGACGCGAAGTAGTTTTATTTTGAGCAAAGCAAAAAACCCAGAGGGCGAGTAACACGACGTTGCTCGTAACTTAGCGCCAAAACACAACCGATCACAATAATCCGCACTAAACCACCAAGGCACGAAGGCTGTTAAAATAACTGCGCCTCTATCGGCATTTTGATATACTTACAAGCTGATAAGTGCTAATGGAGATATAAATATAATGAATAAGTTCGCTTTGTGGTTAATGCCTGCCGGAAGTGTCAATAAAACACTTGCACAACTGATTTCAAATATAAGCAAACAATTCAATGCTCCAGTGTTTGAACCACACGTCACGCTACTCGGGGGTTTAAAAAGTATACATAATCCTCTTAAAAATAAAGCAGAAAATCTTGTTAGTGAGCTTTCCAAATTTAATGTTTACCTTACTGAACCCGAGTTCAGCGACAGCTATTTTCAATGCCTGTATTACAAAGTCAAGGCTACCAGACAGATAATATCAGTTTATGAAACAGCTTTCGGAATATTCTGTCCTGCCAAAAAGATGGGATCTTTCTTCCCGCACCTAAGCCTTCTATACGGAAACATCTCACAAGATAAAAAACAGGAAATCTTGAAGAATTTTAAGTCAAATCAGTTCGTGTTTAATGTACAAAGCATCTATCTTGTTTCGATTGATGGGGATCCAGAGGACTGGAAGATAGTTAAAGAATATGCTTTTGGCTCTTAATAATTAATAATGTTTTTCTCGCGCAAAAACGCAGGAACGCAAAGATTTTACCTTAACTCACAACTCAAGGCCTAACCCTGTTTTCTCGTAGGTTTTGTTTAGAAATATTTTTTCATTAATCTATTTACCCACTCGGGAATCTCTGGATTATCAATTTTATCATAATGTGGGTAATATGGCTTTATATCAAGAATTGGAGTTTCGTTTATAGCATCTAATCCTTTTACTTCAATATATTCGTTTTCAACATTGACTATTTCAACAACGGTAACACCAATTGGATTTGGTCTGTTTTTTGCTCTTTGGGATAAAATGCCAATTTTAGGCATTGTTTCTAAATTTTTTGGCCTTCTCTGAAGGTGTTTTTCTTTTTCGTGTCTTCCTCTTCTTCCTCCGCTAATGACCAAACGCAGCTGTCGCTGCGGGCCCCATCTGAATAGCAGTCAGGTGGAGCGTCTTGTTAGGCGGTTTTTCTCGCAATGATTACGATGTTGTCACCTCTAATTTCTTTAGCTAATTCGTCCCTGGCATCGTCAGTATCTAAATAGGTCGAGTTCTTTCTAATAATCTCGCTCGCGTTGCGAATCAAAGACTCAACGTCCTTTTTCCTGTATTTCGTGACATTGGTAACCCCCCTGTAAACTAATTTACTTTGTTCCAATACCCCTAAACGGGGCAGGAGCGAGTTAAAAACCTTTTTACATTCCTCAGCGTAAGTTAAATGATACTTTGGTCGGTTTCCATAGGAAAAACTGTTCTCAATTGAATATCCCATATTGATTAAAAGTGCTTGCAAAATATGACTTGAGAAAAAATAAATATGGAACGGATTGAAACCTTTCCAGTTGGAACCGAGAAGTTTAATGTTGTGAGCACTTCCGTTAGGGGTATCTATAATGAGTAATCCCGTGTTACGAAGAATCTTATCTACGCTATGTAAAAAGTCTATTGGATTTGGTACATGTTCTATGACATCAATAGCCAAGACAACAGAGAACATATCTTTATGATTGCTTTTTGAATAATCCTTTATCGTCCCTGTAAATGTAGGAACTCCAAATTTTGAAATTGCATATTCAGAAGCGTCAGATGATATTTCAATGCCCTGAACACTCCAACCAAGATGCTTCAATAGGGCAAGTAAATATCCCTTTGCACTGCCAATTTCAGCAACGCTTTTTTCAATTACTCCATTTTGAATGAATGACATTGTTCTTAGGAAGACGTCTGTAATCCTTTGAAATTCGTCTACATCATGACGTTGGAAGAAATAGTAGTTTGTATCATATAAATTAAAAAGCTCTTCATCGGATAATCTTGGAGAATTGAATAAAAGGCCACACTTATCACATTTCCGAATGGCAAACGTGCCAGGATAATAATGTGCGGAGTATTCTCTCCCAAAAAGAAGCTGACTGCTAGCCGAACCGCAGACAAAACAGGGATTGTTGACCGTGCTCTTCATCGGTTGTTCCTTTTATAACTTGTAATTCTGTAGGTAATTTGATACCTTGAAAAATGACTACATGTAGTCACATTAGCATATTGCTTGGCGACTCTCTGTCGTCACGTTTTATAGTGACACATGACGTGACGAATTGCACATGACAGTAAAAAGATGACTCTCAATCTCCCATTTTTGTCAACTTTTTTTATGTGTGTATATGGAAGTGCGCTAACGTTTGAATTAAGGGGTTGGGCGCGCTCTTTGCCCAATACCTCTTAAATGATTTGTTAGATATTTATTGTATAGTCTTTTCAGCTTCAAATGTGGAATTCCCCACCTTTCTTGTTAAGAATCCTGCTACGATCATTCCAATTCCAATTGCAAATAAGAAAATTGATATCTGCCACACCCCATCGAGGTACGCTAACGGTGTAAATAGTATAAAAAGACCTCCAATGATAAAATATACGGATTATTGTAACTGATACTTAGATTATATCACTCGTTAAAAAAGCACAAAGAGAAAAAAATGTAGGGGGGATGATCTTTGTCGGTTTTTCCAAGTTATCTTAATCGATTATGCTAAGGCATCTAGTTACGAGTAACATCGTGTTACTCGCCCCTGCGGGGTTTCAATCGATTTTTAAAATCGTTGAAATAGAAACGCTATGCTATCCATGGCGCGTTTTGGAAGAGCGTAAGTAATAAGATGGAGCCACAATGGCGGTCTTATTCCTATCTTCCACACATTCCCACCAAAACAAAGTACACTAGATGACTTTTGAGGACGTTGATGAGAGTTGCGATTCAAAACTACAGCATAATATTTCGTTGTTTTTGCAACTCGAATCATCGAACGAGACTTTATGCTATTTCATAACCAATTGAGTCGAATGTTCTCGAAAAAGTTATCTATTATACTTCCCCACCTCCCTCTTACGCCATTGTATCTATCACCTGCTGCGCTCTCATAAATGATTCCATGTCTTTTATCTTTACCGATACCGGCGGGAACATACCGCCTGAATTCAGTATTACCTCAAGCAGCGACTTGCCTTCCTCCTCAGCCTGTTTAAACATGGCGTTCACAAGCTCCGCTCCCTTATCGTCTTCATCAAACATAGCCTGAAGTATCTCTCTGAGATATTTATTTGCCTCCGAATCGCTTTTAGCTGCCGTATTCCGGCCTACATCAGCTATCCTTACTGCCAGTTTTGTTACCAGTCCCGTCATATCATCAGCCTGTACTTTTCCTACCCGCAGTATTCCCGCATCACCAGCTTCTTCAGGCAGCTCTTCTTTCTCTCCAAGCACGGCCATCCTGTTATTTTTATCCGCCAACTCAAAGTCTGTCCAATTGTTCTTTATATCATCTCCCACACTACCACTTATTACACCCTGCTTTACCAGCGCATCCACGGCTTCTGTTTCCATGGTTATCACATTCTTATGCCTGTTTAAAAACCTGCCCTGCTCCTCCGGGCTCATTTCCGCAACCATACCTTTGCCTACATAAACCGGCACTCCCTTTATATCCAATGATTCTTCCAGGTAACCGAAAGCCTTTCTGCTTTCTTCTGTCACCCTGGCTTCAAGTTTGCCCCAGTCTGCCTTATTATCCACAGTACCTTCAGATACCCTTATTATCCCTATCGGCATCCCGAACTGGTCTTTTGTTTTTGTATGCTCAAACAATATCCCGTCTACCTCAAGAACCTCACCCTCTTCCAGGGATTTGCTCATTCCTGAAAAAGCAGTAAATGCCTTTTTTACCATTTCTTTTACTTCTTCAGTGGTTTTTCCCTGGGTTTCCATTATTACAAAATCTGCACCGCCTGCCTTGCTCATCATCTCCATTACCATCTGAAGAGACATATCCGCAGTTGTTGAATCTACTGAAATATCCACGGCATCTTTTGCCCGCAGCAGCAGTTTCTGCTCTTCCATCATTAGACCGAAGCCTACTGAGTTAAGCTCTGTTTCAGTTTCTATTCCTTCATTTGCTATTGTTTGGGCAACATTATCAGCAACTGCCTGTGCCTGCTCCTCAACGCCTGCCTTTCTTTCGGCTTCGATCTTCTTAACTTCTCCCGAGACTTTTTCAACATCATCTGCCGAAAGTAATTTTATGACCTTTTCGAGTATCGGGCCTTTCAGTTTGCCCAGTAATACCATATCTACCTGTCCTGACGCGCTTTTTCCGTCAATCAGGCTTGCTGCATTTCGTATCTGTTCAGTTATCGACTCAGGCGAAAGACTGCTGACTATTGCCCGGGCCTCTACATCTGCTATTGTATCAAGCAGTCCGGTTAATGATATTTTATCCCTGCTGCTTAATCCGTTAACTATATCAAGAGTGCTGCCCCTGCCTTCAGAGCCAAGCTGTTTTCTTGTCATTTCAACTCTAAATGCCGCAGCAAGACCATCTCTGTTCTGGGCCAGCAATGCTTTAAGCAAGTTCTCACCTACATACACCTGGTTTCTGGTATGCCCGTAATGAAAATAACTTATCCCTTTTTCGGTTTCCGCAACTGATATCCTGCCGCCAAGCACGGCTATGGTCGTTCCGGCAATAGCTTTTCTTATATCTGCATTTTCATCAGCATTCAGAAAGTTCTCAAGGTTACTTACTAACGCGTCTGCATCTTCTACCCCACGCAGATCTATGCTCACTTCCTCGCCGCTTGAAAGCGTAATTGTACGAATGTCTCCTGTTTGATTATTTGCATAAAAATCCTCAAGCTGACTGCCTACATCATTGTTGTTGATTCCTTCTTCTCCGGCTATCTTGCCGTCAAGGGTTACGGCCAAGTTGTTAAAATCACCATCGTCTTTGGAAGAAGGTTTTTTCTTAAGTATATTGCCAGCCCATTTTGCCAGTTTTCGCAATTTCCCCTTTATTCCATCGGTCCTAGGAGCTTTTTCATCTTTACCATATTTTTGAACTGCTGCTTTTAACGCTTCCGTCTGTTCATCAGATAAGAGATGTTCCGAAGGAGCAAACAAGTTTTTCATATGGTCTTGCAGCATTCTGGACATTTGTTCATCTATTCTGCCAATAGAAGCCTTGTTCTCTTCCCAAATGGCATCTACATTATTTCTTAAATCCTGGGAAACTATTTCATAAAACAATTGCATTATTTGATCATTAGTCATTTCTTCAATTTGTTCTTCGGTAATACCCATTTCATCTAAGATGTCTTTATATTTACCAAGAAGTGTCTTTTTCATTTGCGCCCAATAATCATAAATAAGAGAAAATCCCAAATCCAAAGACGGTACTTCACGATCATTCGGGTCAAGTTCTCGAAGATCAGGCAACTCCTTCTGCCTCAAAAGCTCAGGATTAATTCTTATTTTATCCCAATCTATTTGGGCAATATTTTCAGTGACTTGCCGCAAAAGGTCACGTGTATCACCAAGATGTTGTGTTTCAATATTGATAATCGATTGCTGAATGTTTATCATTTTTATTGTCTTTCTTAACAACCGGGCATCTTTTGAGAACCAGTGTATTAAGCTTTTCACAGGATTAATAAAACGACTAGCTATTACATCCGCTACACCCTTAAGTGCGGAAAATAATTTTCTTACGAAAGGATGCAGAAATTTGGGCAGAAAACTGATAATTAACATTTCAATACGGGATAATAATCTTAATTTATTAAACATCTCCTGGAGAGTTTCACTTAAGTCAATCTTTTTAAGTTCAATTTTTTCGTATTTAAGTGCTTCGTATTTAGGCATCTCGTAGTCAGGCATTTCAAAGTCTGGAATTGAGTAGTCAGGCATCTCAAACTTAAATGCTTCAGAAACACTTTTAGGCGGAATATAATCTGTTGAAAAATCGGTAAGGTAAATACCAAAATCCTTTGTAATCATTTCCAGCATAGCAGCCGGATCATCACCGACACCCGTTACTCTTTGATGATGGGCATGTGCCATTTGAACAGTTATCATTTTCTGGTAGAACACTTCAAGTTGTGTAGAAGGCTGAGTCCTTTCCATTTCCCAGGTCTCTGCATTAAATCCAATCGGGTGAATAAGCGCCTCAAGCGGGCCTCCAACAGCTTTCCCATCAGCAAACTGCTGTGCAATACCTTGAACAAGAAGACGCTGCGTTTCGTCCAATGCTTCCAGGTCAAAACCAAAAAGCTCTTGAGCAAATTTCTCAATGCTTGAAGGTTGGATAATGGCAACCTTTATGCGCTGTTCACCGGCTTCATCAACCAGTTCTTCAGGCGATCGATCCATTTCAAGAACCATTTTAAGAAACATAGGGTTTGTACCTGCAAAACCGGTATCAACAAACGCCAGTTTTTTTTGTTTATCGTAACCGAGTTCAGTTAATTCAGCTTTTACCGCATCAACTATTTTTTTGAAATTTTCATCAGATTCATAGGCTTCGCGGAACAAGCGGCGCATTTCACTATAGAAAACATTTATATCGCCCTTTGATGCTTTTTTTGCTTCTGTAAATATTTCATATCTCATCTTTTTGTAAACATGCCAATTTCCTTCTCCGCTCATGCTGGCCCTGCTTAAATGATATACCGATGACCCTCCTTCGTACTCTTTGTCATCTTCAAGTTTTCTTAATTGTTCATCTGTCAGGTTAAAGTACCCTCCGTCACGAGCAAGATATACCCTGTGATGATCACCCATTTGCTGACTTACCCGGCCTATCCATGCTGCAAGCAATCGAAGTACTGCTTTTAGGGATTGTTCACTAGGACCGGGATTTCTTATTTTTCTGATAATCTCTCTTTTTTTAGCGTTAAGTCGCTCAATTTCAGACGGCGACTGTCCTATTATTAACCGATTGAATTCTTCTTCAACAAGCGCAACCATAGCCTCAGGATCTCGTGCTGCATCCTGCATCCTGGAAGCTGTCGCACCATCAACTCCATACATACCAGCAAGATCTCTCTGCATTTCAGGCTGGCTGTTATATTGCACATCTCCATCAGCAACCGAACTTTTCTTCCCAATATTGATTTTGAGTTCGGGAATACGTATAGGATCAAATGTTATGTCCGGAAAATTTATTTTTGAGATATCTATTTTCGAAATTACAGGTGGCAATTTTAATTCTGTTATACCGTTGTTTAAGCCATGTGCTGCATTTATTTTATCGAAAAAATCCATGAAATCTTTTCTAAGACTCCCTTTCCTGCTAAGGAAAAGACGGATGAAAGATTCTTCGGTCATATCTGGATGGGATGCGGCATACTCCTGTGCAAAAGGTCTTATAAGTTCAACAAGTTCTGCGTCAGAAATACTTTCAATTTCAGCTAAAACTTCTTCAATAAGTTCAATTGAAAGACCGCCCTGCATAGCTAGATTGACTAAAATCAAATAACTAAGAGGAGCAAATTGCATTCCGTTAGGAAGATAAGACAGATCGAGTTTATCTTTTCCAAAATATTTAAAGACCTGCTCTTTATCTATTCCGACGGGAAGCCCGTCACTGCCCATTATAAAGTTTGCAGGATGTGCATCATTATTTGAAAAAAGCCAATCAATAACCATTTCACGTAACACGGCTTTTTGTTGCGCTTTAGGTAGATTAAACAGATCAATAGCACCCTGATTAACCAGCTTTTTGACATTTGGAGCGGCAAGTTCTCTAAACTGTTTGTTAATTTCAGTTTCGCTCAGTGAGGTCCAATCAATTCCGGAAGTATCGGCATTAAACACAACCCGCTCGATACTGCCCCTGTGACCATTGAGTGTCATTTCATAGACTTCAATAGAACTGCCGAAATAGCGCCTGGCAAATCTGTAGAACAACTCCGCACATAAAGGGCGGTAAGCCTGGTTTACATAAGGATTTTTCTTAAATATCCATAAATTTCCGCTTTCATCTACCCAGAATTCCTTATCCTTTTCACCGCCAATATGCGCTTTTCCAAGAAGCTTCATTTTACCGGCGTCAGGTTTTCCTTCTACACTCCCACCTCCCAGTAAAACTCCGGCATCTTTAGATTCACCCTTCCTTCTTTCACCGACTGTGGCTTTTGCTTCTTCAGCAGATGCCATATCCTGGATTGCTTTTTCAATCCTTTCAGAAACTCCGAATCTTGCAAGCGGAGTCAAGCCACTTGCCCTTTCAAGGTCGCTTACCGCTTCAAGCTTTTTAGATAAGGCTTTGATAAGCACATCTTTCTGGATCTGCCCTGCATGATACATATCCTGTAACCCACGGACAGAATTAAGGATAGAAACAGAGGTTGCTTCATCCATAGATAGCACTTCAAGGTAAAATGAACGAAGCGTGTTAACTGAATAATCGCTGTTTAAAAGATCTGCAACAAATATCTCGTTAATTGCTATTTCATCACCAGCAAAAGACGCTTTGGACAATTTTTCAGCCAATTGCACAGCAATAATGCGTTCCTGAAGAACTGTTGGTCCTTGTATTTGGCCACTTATTGCTGCTTCTGTAAGTACTTTCTTGTTATCTTCACTTAAACCAGATTCTCTAATAAGCTCTTTCATTTGAAGCGCCAGTTTATCTGCTGCATCAAAAACGTCTGGAGCAAGCGTGTAGCTGAATGCTTTATGTCCCTTCGATTTCATCATAGAGCGGAAAGCTTTTCTTGCATCGTTCATTTTCTTTGCAACGGACTCAAGAAAAGCGCTGTTGTGATATATCTTGCCTTTTTCCTTTTCATGGGCTTCACCATGAAAAGCTTCAGGATTCTGTAAATGTAGTCCTTCTTCGATGATTATGCTAACCAGTTCTGCTTCACTTAGCAGGCGAAGCTCCATCTCGGTAAGCCATGTTCTCTTACCGCCGTAACGAGCTTTTTGAGCAGAATGAGCTATTACCTTGAATTCACCGAATTCATCAATAAAATAACTGTCCTTAATTATTCTTAAACCGGATTTCTGAATTGTTTCAAGAAGGGTCTGAAGAGGTTTATACCTGTCTTTTTCCGTAAGACCCAAGTCTGCAAGTTCCTCGTCAGTATATCTCAACCCGTTTTTATCAAGGTACTCATCAGACAGGTGTTTGGCTAATTCACTGGCAAGCACGCCTTCTCGCGCCTGTACAAGAACAGAACCTATCTTGCCGTAAACCGTAGAAACCTTAGACGCCAAGCCGCTTTCAAGCGTAACAGGTGTTTCTTCAGCTTTATGACCAGCCTTTCGTTGAGTTTCGGACAAGCTATACCTAACGGCGTTACCCTGACTATCAACTCCAATTACCTCATCGTTTACCATTCTTTGACCAAGGGTAAGGTTCCTTGCGGTATGATCGGTTATCTTCCCGTCCTGATCGACAGCAGTATCAGGCGCCTCTGATACAATGCCATCATTCCCATCAACCTTAGTTGTAGTAACGGGCGATTGGTCTGCTTCTGTTGTTGCAGGCTGATATTCAACTCCGATTCTTTTCAAGCTGCTTATATACCTTTGTTCAACCTTACCTCTTATCTGCTTTATTTCTTCAATTCTACCTTTATGCCTTTCAGTGTTTCCTTCTCTTGATACAAAGTCATCAATTGCGGCCAGAATATTCTGATAAGTAAAGTCAATTGCTTCTTTTGTCCAGTCTCTGTCTACTTCGGTATGAAGGCCTATCTCTTTGGCGAGATCTGTTTTTATATAACCGATAAGCATATGCAGGTATGTCCTCTGCGCCTGACCAAAATCAATTGAAACAACCTTTTCAAGCCTTTTTTGTATTGTTTGGGTTTCCGGCTTATCGGCACGAACAAAATTTGCGCCTTTCATGTCCTGAATTGCGTAACCAACATATTCTCTCTCATCCTCTTCCAGAAAATCTTGCTCTTCTTTCTCCATCGACAACAGCCAGGTCCTCATAACTGTCTTAACAGCATCAGCGTAAGCAGCCTTTTTGGCGACTTCATCTTCAATCAGGTCAAGGGGTGTCCCTTCTACAAAATCACCTACGGTAACAGCGTGCACGCCCATATCTGAAAGGCGTTCTGATAATGAATCGGAAATTACCGAGCTGAGATTCTGATCTTCCTCCTTAAACTGGGCTTTATGGACATATACTTTGTCTATATTTACAGCAACGCCATCGAGTTTGTCAGTTTCCTGAAATATTTTTACTTCGCGGACTGTACCTTCGACAGAAACATCCATATCGGATTCAGCTACCGGCTGAATAGGCCTTATCCCGAAAACTATTTCACCGGTGTCGGTCTCTACTGTAACCTTGAATACTTTTTTATATGCGCCCTTCCCTATATACGATATTCCCTTAACTATAAATTTCTCAGATCCCGGCGCTTTTAACTCTGCAATTTCATCAAATCTCTCTTTTATTACTTCCAGTGCAAGCTCTCCAAGAGCCTCCATCTCTCCAAGAGTAGATAAGTCGATATTCTTAACCCTGCGTATTTTTCCGGCTTCTGCAGCCCGATTTGCGTATTCATCAATTGCCCTCAGACGCGCCTCATAGATTTTTATGTGGTTTCCTATTAACATAGGACTGGGAGCAGCCAGGGCTGCCCATTCAGATTTTTTAACTTTATTGCCTTCTGCATCCTCTTTAAAGGAACCGTCTGATTCTCTTATAAAAGGATCTTCCTGTTCATACTGAAGCCTGCGAGCTTGAGCTTCATCTTTTTTGTCAGACTGATCCAGATCCCGTATTTCACGTAAAACTTTAACCTGGCTCTTTCCTATAACAAGCTCCTGCTCAACTAAAGTTGTTCCAAAGTAACGTTCAGCTTCTATCAGATCATTTTCCATGTCAGGATTTATAGTCTGAGCATTTTCTGTATTAACAATGAGAATTCTATTAATATCATACGCATAAAAAGGATCTGAGCGTAAATTGCGCATATTATCAAGCAACTCTTCAGATAGGGTTTCCCCTTTTAGGATTGCATTTTCAGACTCAATCATTGAAAGAAGCGAGGCTAATGCCAAACTGCTGCGTTCCGATAAAACACTATTATTTCCAATTATTCCACTTTTAATCTGCTAAATCTGTTTTTCCTGTTCAGCAGTTAAGGGCTCTCCCCGTCCTCTGTTTAATTGGTTTATCAAACCCTGCGCAATACCGAATATTTTTTGATTAACAGCTATGTCCTGTTTTACATCCCCGGTACGGGGATTTACATCTTCTTCAGTGCTTTGAACAGCTTCCTGCCATAAGGGCCTCAACCTCAGGTTGAACGCAAGATCAATAAAAAAACTTGTTCCTGCAAAAACATCGTAAGCAGAAACCCATCCTAAATTGCCCTGAAAAGTGCTTGTTTCACGGTTAGCTCCATCGGTTTGCATGTATTCTCTAAACAGTCCTCCTACCATATCAATATAGTTTTCTGAAGCAAAAGCGCTTTTTAAATCTGCCAATGCAACGACTGCCCCAGCTCTTCTGAGTTGAAATTTCTTCATAAATGATGCCGTTTTTTCAGTGGGCCACCCTTCAACATCTTTTTCTGCTATTTGCAGAAGAATGGCAGGAATAAATAATGGACCTGAAAATTGTGTCATCAAAATAATGCGGTTAACGGCAACCGCCATTTCATCGCCTGGTTCAAGACCTAACACACCCTCTACACCTTCAGCACTTAATGCCTCATGTTTGTTGTATTGTTTTGTGCTCTGTTCCAGCATTGATCGGTCATGAAGTAATGCCGCTATTGTAACTGCCGCAAGAGCCCGTTCCTCAATGCCGGCTTCCAGCGCGTTATTCACTGCATCAAGGGCAACCTCCATTGTATGGAAAACATCATGATATCCCGCCCTTTCAGAATCAGGAATTTCAGCTTTACCTCTCTCATTCATCTGGAGTATTTTAGTAAAAACATCTTCGACCATTCCCATATCATCGGAACTTATTTTCCCATCAAGCTTCCCCCTTAATATGTCTCTTAGTATAGGAAACCCACTTTCAGCCTGTACAGTGCCACCTGAAAGAGTCTGTCTGGCTCTAAGATTGTCCCTTTCAAGAACACTGAGTGCTATCTGGTCTTTACCCACTAAAGAATCATCCCCCATCCTCACTCCTGCATCAGGAGATTCTTTGCTGCTTTCAGCTTCCTTTAGACCAAAATAGGCTTCAGCAAGCCTGTCCAAAGCAGTCCATCCTTTTGCTTTGCATAAACCGCAAACAAGTTCCTTTTCAACCTGTGACTGGCCAAGTGTTGATAAATTAATAACAGCTGCTTCAACCTCGCTTACTCCGAGCACACTGAATAGAAAGTGGACCTGATCCATGTTTGCCGCAACAAATGCTCTGAGAGCTTCTGCACTTTCCTGTCCTACATCTTCTATCCCCATCTGCCCAAGCCACTCATTAACAACTTCATTTGGTTCCATTTTCTCGGCACTCATTCCGTTGTTTACCATTCTGACCAGCAGCTCTTCTCCGCCCTGACCGCCCAGTATGTTCCCGAGCAATACCGGCGCCGCAAGCATTCTTAATACTCCGTCTGTTCTTGCGCGCCATGCTAAACGCTTATCCGAAAACTCTATCCCATCAAGGTCATATGCATTGTCCATCATCCGTTCTTCATAAAGAGCCAGGTCCACGCCCTGGTTAACCATTGGCGTAAGCGTCAGAAAAGATACCCCTTTTTCTTTCAATATCGCCTCTATACCCTGGGTGTGAAAACCGCCTGTTACCAGTATCCCTTTCCCTGTTATATTTTCTGCATTGACATCTTTACTTTCTTTAAACCTTTCAAGAGTTCTTGTAACCAGGACATTATCTCTTTTTGATGCACAATCATAAAACAGCCAGCTACTCTTTATCACTCCGTCCAGTCCTGCTGGCTCTCCGGGTGCATTCACTGTTCCCGGGTACTGTTTTCCTATCGTTGACATTTCTTTAAAGAACTTTTCTTTTACGTTTTGTATTCCCTGTTTTTTGAGCTCTTTTAAATCTTCCTGCCTGAGTTCCAGGTTTATCAACTTTTCCATCAGGCGCCATCTGTCATATAACTGTACTATTTCTCTTACGCCTTCTTTTTCGGCAAACTTGTCCCTTAAACCGCTAACCAGGTTACCCAGCTCTTCCATTAATATTTCAAATTCTATGCTTTCCTGTATTACGGATACTTCATGCCATATTTCCAGCTGCGGATACGCTTCTTTAAATGTCTTGTCAGTCGGATTATTTGATTCGTAAAGTTCCTTTAAGTATCCTAGATATTCTGTGGCTGGTATATGTCCCAATCTATACCTGAGAGCACGGGAAATCATCTCTTTTAAATCTTCTTTTACAAGGCTTTTTTCAAGTAAATTGATAAGCCCGGACATCTCCCCGTCAACTTTCTCCTGGTCTATCTCGCCGTTTATCTCGAAGGCCCTGTTCAGTTTTGAAACTTCGGGCCACTTAGTAAATGGATCCTTTACTGGCTGGGTTTCGCCCTCAGTAATAACCGGCGCCAGCTGTTTGAGCGCTTTCTCAAGCTCAAGTTTCTGGCGTCCGTCTATCATTTCATAAACACTATCAACTGCTTTAAGTCTGTCAGAAAAACTGGCGTCTTTCAGTTTGCCTATCCATTCGGTTATCCCGTCTGTTTCTTTTTTTATTTCGGCATATTTTTTTCGCGTTTCCCTGAATGCCTTCAGGTTTTCAATATAAAGACGCGCTTCCTCTACTCCGTACAGTTCCAGTCCTGCAGAAACGCCCGACTCAATTGCAGCGTACTCAGCACCGGTAAGGTATCCGTTTTTTACAAACTCTTTCCCAACCATTTTCCGGACTGTTTCATTCGGAAAGGATTCGTAAAGCAGGGTCCTTACAGCTCCCTCGGCACCTTCCATGAATACTCGTGAGATGCCTGTTTTGTTGTGGATCTGGCGAATAGCTCCTGCTATGCCCATCTGGGCTTCAAGCTGACAGTGAAGGTCACGGATAAGAACTAGCTGTGCTTTTTGGCTTCCGGTAAAACTGTTACCGCGACGCATTCCTTTTATGTCAAGTTCATGTATTGACATATTTGATACAGCGCCGTTTCCGATAATATTTATTGTCTTTAACGATACAGTTTGCGCCTGGGCTTCGCTATAAAAAGACACACCTGTCGAGCAGAAAATCATTGAAAAGGAAAGAAAAGAAGATACAGCTTTGATAATGATGTTCTTTTTATGGCTTTTTCTGAGAGAAAGTAAAAAAGCACTCATCTGTTTTCCATTACCCATTAGTATAGCGCTTTGAGAACCCCTTATTTAGACTTAATATAAATAACATATATTCGGAAATCTGTCAACAACCCCTAAATAGATTGCAAATATTTATTGGAAATATATTTGCGCAACACTTTCTCTACCAGATTATTATATATATATTTCTGCATTATTAACTGATAAACGCATGGAGTGGCTGAATTTGTTTTTTATTATTAATTGTAAAATGCATGTCTTTTCTTGATTGTATCTTTAATGTGAGTTTATACTTATACGCCGTAGTAATTCTAAAAAATCGTGCTAAATTTCTGCTGATAATGTATTTTTTTGTTTTTATATGCATTTATCTGCTGTAATCTGCGTTAAAAAAGTTAGATGAGGTAATATTGTGAGTAATAAAAGCATAAAAGCAATAAAAGGTACATTTGACATTCTCCCTTCTGAAACACCGTTGTGGACTCATATAGAAGAGGTTTCACGAAAAACCTTTGAGCAATACGGTTTTGAGGAAATGCGCACTCCTGTATTCGAAGCCACTGAACTATTCGTCCGCAGTATAGGTGAGGTTACTGACATTGTTCAAAAAGAGATGTATACTTTTACCGATCCCGGTGAAAGATCTTTAACTCTCAGGCCGGAAGGTACGGCTCCGGTCGTCAGGGCTTATCTTGAGCACAGAATTCATGTCAATCAGCCTTTTGTAAAGTATTATTACATTGGCCCTATGTTCCGGCGCGAAAGACCCCAGGCAGGCCGCACCAGACAGTTTCACCAGGTTGGCGTTGAAGCAATAGGAAGCGATTCTCCCGGAGTTGATGTTGAAACAATCGCTCTTGCTTATCGCCTTTTTGTTCAGCTGGGAATTGATGACGTTTCTATCCGGCTTAACAGTGTCGGATGCAAGCCATGTAAAGAAAACTATAGCGGTTTATTACGTAAATTTCTTAAACCAAGAATCTCCGAATTATGTAATGACTGCAAGCAGAGAATTGACCGTAATGTTTTCCGCGTCCTGGATTGTAAAGAAACCGCTTGCCGTAAGGTAGTTGCCGAAGCACCCTCAATTCTGGACAGTCTTTGCAAACCCTGCAGCGAACACTTTGACGAAGTATGTAAATTACTGGAAAACATTGATGTACCTGTAAATATTGACCCACGGTTAGTACGAGGTCTTGATTACTATACAAGAACCGTGTTTGAACTGAATCATTCCGCTCTCGGCGCCAAAGATGCAGTTGGGGCAGGAGGCAGATACGATAACCTTATTGAAGAAATGGGCGGACCCGCAAAACCAGCCATAGGTTTTGCTATAGGTCTTGAGCGTACTATAATGATCTTGAAAAAAAAAGGTGCAGACAAGGTGTCTTCAGACAAAGATAAGGTTTACCTGATTTCACTCGGGCAATACGCTTTCGAACTGAATTTCAAACTTCTTGAAAAACTTAGAAGGTGTGGAATAAACGCTTCTATGGATCCTGAGCCCAGAAGCACTAAGGCCCAAATGAGAGCCGCTGACAGAATTGGAGCTGCTATTGCCATTATTCGCGGAGACAGGGAAATTGAAGAAGGTGTGGTTATGCTTCGGGACATGCGTAAAGGTAATGAAGATACAATCAGAAAAGATAATGTTATTGATAAATTGCTTGAGAAACTCCAGGGAGAAAATTAATGAGCTTTAGAACACATACATGCGGTGAATTGAATGCTGAATACAATCAAAAAGAAGTATCCTTGAGTGGTTGGGTTCACACATGGAGAGATCATGGCGGAATAATTTTTATAGATTTACGTGACAGGTACGGCATCACACAGATTGTCTTTAATCCGGACCGTGACCCTGAACTGCACAACAGGTCAAAAACATTAAGAGCTGAATATGTTATTAAAGTAACAGGTATTGTCAATATCCGCCCTGAAGGGACAAAAAATCCCAAACTTTCAACAGGAGATATTGAAGTGTTTGCACGAAGTATGGATCTTTTAAATGTATCTAAAACCCCTCCTTTTTCGATAGATGAAGACACTGATGTCGGTGAAGATATCCGTTTAAAGTACCGTTATGTTGATATCAGGCGGCCTTTCATGACAGCAAACCTTGTCGGAAGACATAAAATTGCTATTGCTGCCAGAAATTTTTTGAACTCTCATAACTTTGTTGAAATTGAAACTCCAATGCTCACAAAGAGCACACCCGAAGGTGCTCGAGACTATATTGTTCCCAGCCGTATTTACCCTGGACAATTCTATGCTTTACCTCAGTCCCCGCAAATATTCAAACAGTTGCTTATGGCTTCAGGAATGGACCGTTATTACCAGCTGGCAAGGTGTTTTCGTGATGAAGATCTGAGAGCAGACAGACAGCCGGAACATACCCAGATTGATATTGAAATGAGTTTTGTTGATGAAGAAGATATCTACAGCACTGTCGAAAGTATGCTCCAGTCAATATTCAAGGAAGTTCTGTGTGAAAATATTTCTCTGCCTTTGCCGCGCATGCCTTATAAAGAAGCAATGGAACGTTTTGGCAGCGATAAGCCGGACCTGCGTTTTGGAATGGAACTTGTGGATTTTTCTGATATTTCTGCGCACTGCGATTTCAACGTGTTTCGAGGCACAGTTGATAAAGGCGGAAAAGTTAGAGGTCTTTGTGTTAAACAGGGATCTTCAATTTCACTTAGCCGTATTGAAGAATTGACGTCTCTTGCCCGTGAACTTGGAGCAAAAGGGCTTGCGTGGATGAAAGTTGATGAAAACAGATCTCTTAAGGCTCCTATAGTTAAGTTTTTTTCCGAAGACCTTCAAAAAGATCTTCTGGATCAAGCCGGGGCTGAACCGGGTGATCTTATTCTTTTTGTTGCAGATAAAGACAGTCTGGTCTGTACAGTACTTGGACATCTTCGTCTAAGAATTGCAAAAAGCCAGGGAATAATTGATACAAACAGAAAAGAACTTTTATGGGTAACCGAATTTCCTCTTTTTGAATATGACGAAGAAGAAAAACGCTGGCAGGCCATGCATCATCCTTTTACAAGCCCCAAAGAAGAAGATATTCCCCTACTTAAAACTGATCCGGGAAAGATTAGAGCCAGGGCTTATGATATTGTTTATAACGGTACAGAAATAGGTGGAGGAAGTATTCGTATACACCAGAGAGAAGTTCAGGAATTAATGTTTCAAGCTCTGGGGATTGGCAAGGAAGAAGCCGAAATCAAGTTCGGTTTTCTTTTAAAAGCTCTTGATTACGGATTTCCGCCGCATGGCGGACTTGGAATGGGTCTTGACAGACTGTCCATGCTTATTCTCAACCTGAACAGTATTCGCGATGTTATAGCTTTTCCTAAGACTCAGCGCGCTCAATGTTTGCTTTCTGATTCTCCTTCAGAAGTTTCTGAAAAACAGCTGCGCGAAGTTCATATAAGGACTGCAGGGAAAAAGAAAGAGGAAAATAAATAGAATAACGTGGAGAAATGCCTTTTCTCCCTTCTCCTGTTTATCAGGTGGTTTTTATGGAAAGAGTTCGTGCACATGTATATGTTTCGGGAAAGGTCCAGGGAGTATGTTTCCGATACGAAACATGTATAAATGCAAATAGATACGGTATAAAAGGATGGGTGCGAAACCTTGGTGATAACAAGGTAGAAGCTGTTTTTGAAGGAAATAAAGCCGCTGTTCAGGAAGTTGTGAAATGGTGCTATCGTGGTCCGCAATGGGCCTGGGTTAAAGATGTTGATGTTATCTGGGAAGAATATCAGGGCCAGTTTTCAAGTTTTTCAACACGATAAAGCTTTGAAGAATACTTCTACGAAAAAAAGGACATCTACTCGTTTACTTCACAAATATCTTCAGTTTTCCCCTGCCATTGTCCCCCCATCTAAAACCTGTAACATAAGTTTTTCCGCCTAAATCACGTTCAAAGCTTTCTCCCTGGTTAAGCCGCTGGCCTATTGTAAAATCCCTGTTCCCGGAAGACGTTCTTACAACAAATACGTTAACGATCCCGACTCCTTCAACACACTTAACTTTAAAAGCACGTATCTCAGCATTCACAGGAAATTCTATTGCACCTTTGCTATTAAGATTTTGTGTCCCTATAGAACGCCATTCCGAATGTTTCTTCTCATGTTTCTTCTCATGTTTCTTCTTTTTGCTTTTACCAGTGAAAACATCAAAATTAAAATAAGTGCCTGAAGGTTCTTGAGGACCGTAGCCGTACCCACTTGAAGGTGGTTGTGCAGGGCCATATACCGGTTGAGGAGCAACAGCCATCGGCGCTCCGCAACTCGAACAATAAGCTGTACGAGGATCATTAGGGTTACCGCACTGAGAACAATAAACAGCCTGGTTTTGATTAAGATTCTGTCCGCAATAACCACAGTATGCTGCACCTGGTTCTTGAACCTGTCTTCTGCAATTTGGGCACATTACCGCAAAAGCCGTGCCTACAAATACTGCACAATACAAAACAATAAGAAAAAGAATCCTTTTCATTTATCTCCCCTTTTATTTAACTAAATTTTTAAGAACCTCTTCGCTTATGCCATTATTGCTTTTTTTGT
>JAVCCS010000030.1 GCA_030765365.1 Candidatus Theseobacter exili | reverse complement strand
TTGAACACTGTTTTCCCGGATTAGGAGATACTGCGTGGAATTTATGTATCAAGGAACTTATAAGACAGGGATATTCCGGAGATTTAAATATTGAAGGATGGCATGATTTAGTTTACAGAAATACGGAAGAAAGAAAAAAGGAAGATGATGGCTTGATAATTTCTTTCAGACATCTTGAACAATTTGTCGTTCAGGATTAAGAGGAATAAGGAAGCAACTGTTTTACTCAGGTGCTATGTCGCAGACAAAACTACGGAATTCGGCAACGTTCTTGCACAAGACGCTTCGGTCACCTGCCTCACTATCTCGGCAGGCATGCAATGCGGTGCTCCTTACTCGTCGCACCAGCATCCTCGCCGTGTTCTCACCAGACGAGCCACGGCTACTCATTACCTCATTATTCCTTGTTTTGTCCCTGCGACTCCGCAATTCGTTCAACAGTTCTTCCTTCTTTTTCTTCCATTTTGCTTATTCCTTCTATTTTATTTTTTCTTCCAGCAGTTTACGGACAGTTTTTGGATTTGCTTTGCCTTGCGTGAGGCGTATTACCTGTCCAGTGAGAAATCCCACTGCCTGTGTCTTCCCACTGTGAAAATCTTTTACTGCCTGCGGGTTATCAGAGAGGATTTTATCTATAAGTGTTTCTAATTCTCCCGTGTTGGATATCTGTTCAAATCCCTGTTGTGCAACGATGTCAGCGGGGTCTTTTTCGCTTTCAAAAAGAAGAGCAAGAACTTCTTTTGCTGAGTTGGCATTCACGTTTTCTTTTTCCACCATAAAAAGAAGTTTTGCTAATCGTTCAGGGGTGACGGTTGTTTCCTTCAGATTTTCACTGCGTTTCTTCACGGCAGGTAGGAGTTGTGTTATGAGCCAGTGGACAGCAGTAATCGGCGAAATTCCTTCTTTCACTAATGATTCGAAATATTGTGCCGTTTCTTGTTGAGAAGTGACTGAAAGTACTTGTTCCTCGGTTAGTTTATACTGTTTAATAAAACGGGCTTGTTTCTCCGCAGGCATTTCCGGCAACCTATTTTTCATTTTTTTAATCCATTCATCCGAAATTTCAATAATAGAAACCGACGGGTCGGGTATACAGGGACCGGCGAATTTTCCGCGCATAGGAACGGTTATTTCCCGTTCCGGGTCCCAGAGCCGTGTATGTAGAATAATTTCTTTTCCTTCCTCGTAACATTGCTTTTGACGATTAATTTCATACGCAATAGCATCACCAATACTACGGATGGAATTCATATTTTTAACTTCTACTTTTACATTCATTTTTTGAGTACCAACCGGTCGAAGTGAAATGTTTGCATCAACCCGCATAGTGCCATATTCCATACTGCATTCAGCAGTTCCCACATATGGGATGAGTGTCCGTAATACATTCACAAATTCCATAGCGTCATACGGATTTCGTATATCGGGTTGTGTGACAACTTCTACTAAAGGTGTTCCTGCTCTGTTAAAATCAACCAGGCTGATTTTTTTACGGCCTTCTGTTTCATGAACAAGTTTTGCAACATCTTCTTCCATATGAATTCCGCGTATGCGCAATCTTTTGGAAGAACCGTGTTCGTCAGTGATATTAACCCAGCCGTTTCTGGCAAGGGGAAAGTGAAATTGAGAGAGTTGAAATCCTTTCGGTAAATCAGGATAGTAATACACCTTCTGGTCAAAAGCGCTTTTATGCTGAATTTCACAATTCAGAGCAAGACAGGTAATAGTTGCTTTTTCAAGAACTTCCTGACTTATTTTTGCGAATACCCCGGGCATCCACAAACATATTGGACAAATATTTTGATTGGGAGAATCTCCTGGTCTATTTGAACAGTCACAAAACATTTTTGTTGCCGAGTTCAGTTCAATATGTATTTCCAGTCCGATAATCGCTTCATATTCCATTTTATTTTTAAAGTATAGTGGCTGCCCATGAAAGCAACGCAACATCAGAATATGGTTTTCCCATAATCTGGAGTCCGGGATTCTGTTCAGAACTTTTTCCTGTTATAGGAAGAGAAAGAGTAGGGCAGCCCAATACATTTGCCGGCAGAGTCAAAGCAAACGCATTGTAAATTGCATCAATAGTTTTTGTTGTTCCTGTATTGTATTTCGCTCTTTTCACTGGAGAGATAATTACATCAACTTTTTCAAATAGTTGAGCTGTTTCTTTTGCCAGATATGTACGGACTTTTGCTGCTTTTTCAAAAGATTCGTAGTTTTCAAACTGGAAATATGCTCCCTGAAACAAGTATGTTTTTAATAGTGTCCTGAATGATTCTTTTCTTGAGTTGATATACATTTCATTCCAATTATCTCCGTTTTTTGCCCGATGTCCGTATCGGACGCTGTCGTATTTTCCACAGGCTGACGAAGCTTCTACACACCCGATAATAAAATGTACCGTTTGAAACATCCTGTATGCTGGAAAAGGTATTTCCTTAACGGCAATTCCTGCCGATTTTATATTTTCAACTGATTCAAGAAATATTTTTCTTTCTTTCTCATCAAGCATTTCGGAATAGCCTGCAGGGATTCCTGCAGTTGATATTCCGTGATTCACTAAATCAATTTTGGAAAAATCAGGTATTTGGTTGTCAGACATAGAAACATCTTTGTTATCCAATCCGCAGATTTCTTTCATAATTGCCACTATTATTTCAGTACTTTCTGCGATAATTCCGAATGTTTCCATAGATGGAATAAGTCCAATTAACCCGAATCGCGAAACAATTCCATAAGTTGGTTTAAACCCATACATTGCCGCAGTCTGTGCTGTATGACTCGCTTCCCCGAGTGTGTCAGTCATAAAGGCGCAATCGACGGTTTTTTCCGTGAGGATAGATGCAGTTGTGTCTTCATTCAGACCGAAAGCAAATTCAGCAATTCGGCTGCTGCCGGCAATTGTTCCTCCTGCTTTCTGGAATCGGTTAATAACCGTTGCTGTCTCAAGTGCAGTAAATCCTTCCAATGCCTTTGAACCGGCTTCCGTTGGCAGGTTCTTCATTGACATATTCGGTTGAATAACAACTTTTTTGCCCGACAGTGAGCCTTTTTCATCTAATTTTTTTTCCATTTTAGTGTAAATGTCTGTCATTGTGAGCCTCCGCCTTAGGCGGATGGCAATCTAATAGCATGTCATTCCTGCCCCCGCTTTCGCGAGGGTAAACTCCAGCAGGAATCCATTTTTTACTCCAGAATATTCGCTACTTTAAAATAATCCTTTTTGACTGCAGGAGCATTCCTGAACAAATCCTGTTTGCTCACACCGGCATAAGGTTTCGAATCAGTTCCTTTTCTTGTTTTATTCTTAACGGTTATGGGGGAAAACATCGGTTCTTCTTCGTATGGATATTCATTTACCAATGAAGCAAGATTCTCTGCTTCGGTAATTGCTTTTTCTATCAATTTTTTTTCTTGTTCTCTGTATCCTATACGGGATACCCATAC